>CAJWWA010000008.1 GCA_913048495.1 uncultured Halieaceae bacterium | reverse complement strand
CTCGAACAGCTCGGCGAGCTGCGCCACCGTGAGCGGCTTGCCCGCGGCGAGCAGCGCGCCCTCGATGATCTGTACCAGGCCCGTCTCAGCCACTACTCGGCCCTCGCCTTGACGTGGATCGGTGCGAACGGCTCGCTCTGGACGATTTCCACCAGGGACTCCTTGATCAGTTCCATGACCGCGAGGAAGGTGACCACTACGCCCAGGCGACCCTCCTTCGGGTCGAACAGGGTGACGAAGGGCACGAACTGCCGGCCGGCGAGGGCCTCGAGCACCTCGGACATACGTTCGCGGGTCGACAGCGCCTCGCGCTGGATGTGGTGATGCTCGTACATGTCGGCGCGGCGCAGCACCTCGGACAGAGCCACGAGCAGCTCGCGCATGTCGACGTCCGGGTCCGGCCGGGCGCGCTGCAGGTCCGGCGGCTCGGCGCTGGCGACGAAGGTGTCACGCTCGTTGCGCGGCAGCTCCTCGATGTCCTCGGCGGCCTTCTTGAAGCGCTCGTACTCCTGCAGCCGGCGGATCAGCTGGGCCCGCGGGTCCTCTTCGTCCTCGTCGACATCCACCGAGCGCGGCAGCAGCATGCGCGACTTGATCTCGGCGAGCACCGCGGCCATGAGCAGGTATTCCGCCGCCAGCTCGAACTGCATGGCGTCCATGAGTTCGACGTACTCCATGTACTGCTCGGTGATCCGGGAGACGTCGATCTCGAGGATGTCGAGGTTCTGCCGCCGGATCAGGTAGAGCAGCAGGTCGAGGGGCCCCTCGAAGGCCTCGAGGATCACTTCCAGGGCCCGCGGCGGGATGTACAGGTCCTTTGGCAGCTCCGTCACCGCCTTGCCCATGACGATCGCGAAGGGCATCTCGCCCTGCTCGGGGGCGGTCGTCGGCGGGGCCAGCGGGCGCGCGGCCTCGCCGGTGCTGCTGCGGTCTTCGGAAGTGCTCACGCGCGGTCCTTTATCGCTTTCGCGCGAGTATACCTGACGGCGGCTGGCGGCGGGACACTAGGCCTCGAACGGCGTCACGTCGCCCTTGCCCACCCGCAGCACCAGCGGCAGGTCGTCGGCGAGGTCGATCACCGAGGTCGGCTCCATGCCGCAGTAGCCGCCGTCGATCACGAGGTCGACATCGTGCTCCAGCGTATCGCGGATCTCGTACGGGTCGATGAGCGGCAGCTCGTCCCCCGGGAGGATCAGCGTCACGCTCATGAGCGGTTCGCCGAGGTCTGCCAGCAGCGCCTGGGCGATGTTGTTCTCCGGCACGCGCAGGCCTACGGTCTTGCGCTTGGCGTGCATGAGGCGGCGGGGCACCTCGGAGGTGGCCTTGAGGATGAAGGTGTAGGGACCCGGCGTGTTGTTGCGCAGCAGCCGGTACTGGGTGTTGTCCACCCGGGCGTAGGTGGCGAGCTCGGAGAGGTCGCGGCAGACCAGGGTGAAATTGTGATCGGCCTCGAGGCGGCGGATGCGGCGGATCCGGTCGAGCGCCGCCTTGTCGCCGATCTGGCAACCGAGCGCATAGGCCGAGTCGGTCGGGTACACGATGACGCCGCCGGCACGGATGATATCCACCGCCTGGCGCACGAGCCGGGCCTGGGGGTTGTCCGGGTGGACCTGGAAGAACTGGCTCACGGTGCTGTCGACTCCCTGGATGCTGCCCGCGCGCCGGCCCGGGCCGCCAGCCGCGACCACACGTTGGGCCGGTCGGCGAAGGGCGCCGATGCTACACCAAGGCGAGGCCCGTGGGGCGTGTCGGCGTGAAAATCACTGCCGACGGAGACCGCGAGATCGAAATCCGCGGCCAGCTGCGAAAGGGCCGTCGCCTGCCCCGGCGCCTGGCGCCCGCTGACGACCTCGATCGCGCCGCCGCCGGCACCGGCGAAGTCGGTCACCAGCCGGCGCAGCTTCATGCGGGTGAACTTGTAGTGCAGCGGGTGGGCGAGCACGGCGATGCCGCCGGCAGCGGTGATCCACCCGGTAACCTCGGCGAGCCCGGGCCAGAACGCCTTGACGTCCCCGGTCTTGTTGCGGCCCAGGTAGCGCTTGAAGGCCGTGGCCTCGTCGGGCAGGTGCCCCGCCTCGACCAGCCAGCGCGCGAAATGGGGCCGGCCCAGCTGGCTCTCGCCGGCGATCGCCCGCGCCCCGGCGAGGGCGCCGGGGAAGCCGCGGCTCGCCAGCCGTTCGGCAATGGTCTGCGCCCGCTGCTGCCGGGCGCTGTCCAGGGCGGCAAGGCCCGCCGCCAGGGTCGGGTCATCCACGCGGACGCCGAGGCCCACCACGTGGATCGTCGCGCCGCTCCACTGGCAGGACAGTTCCACGCCGGGGTGCAGCACGAGGCCGTCGGCCAGCGCTGCCGCCGCGCGGTAACCGGCGAGCGTGTCGTGGTCGGTGATGGCGAGCTCAGTGACGCCCGCGGCGCGGGCGCGCTCGATCAGCGCCGCCGGCGCCAGGGCGCCGTCGGAGGCGCTCGTGTGGGTGTGGAAGTCGACCAGCACAGTTCGCTACCATTAGCCTCTTGACTGCCCTCTGCCCCGCGCCGGGCGCCCACCGCCGCGGCTGGCCGGCGAGCTTAGCACGGAAGGAACCCCCCACCCCATGCGGCAACTGCTCGAATTCATTCCCATTGCCCTGTTCTTCATCGTCTACCAGCTCGACGGCGAGACGGTGACCCTGGGCAGCTGGGCCTACACCGTCGACGGCATTTTCACCGCCACGGGCGTGCTCATCGCGGCCACGGCGCTGCAGTTCATCGTCGGCTCGCTGCTCGCCCGCCACGTCGAGAAGCGGGCGCTGTGGACCTTGGTCGCCGTGCTCGTTTTCGGCGGGGCCACGCTGCTGCTGCGCGACGAAACCTTCATCCAGTGGAAGCCGACGATCTTCAACTGGGCCCTCGCCCTCGCTTTCATCGTGTTCCGCTACGTCGGCGAGCGAACGCTCATGGAGCGCACCCTGGGCACGCAGCTGCACCTGCCGCGGGCCGTCTGGCTCCGCCTGAATGCACTGTGGGTCGGCAACTTCCTCATCGTCGGCGCCCTCAACCTGTACGTCGCCTACAGCTACAGCGAAGCCACCTGGGTGAGCTACAAGCTCTACTCGGCGATCGGCTTCACGCTGCTGCTCACGGTGCTGACCGCCCTGCTTATCAGCCCGCACCTCAAAGACGACGGCGAGGGCCCGGAGGCCCGGGTCGCCGGCGACGACGCCTGACCGGGAGGAGACCGGACCGTGTATTACGCCATCATCGCCGAGGATGCACCGGAGACCCTGGACGCGCGCCGCGCGGCACGCCCCGCCCACCTGAAGCGTATCCAGGCGCTGGTCGACGCCGGCCGGGTGCTGCTGGCCGGGCCGCACCCGACCCTCGACACCAGCGACCCGGGCGAGGCCGGCTTCAGCGGCAGCCTGATCGTCGCCGAGTTCGACAGCCTGGCCGATGCCGAGGCCTGGGCCGCCGGCGACCCGTACACGGAAGCCGGGGTCTTCGCCTCGGTGACCGTAAAACCCTTCCTGCCGGTGCTGCCCTGAGGGCGGCACGTGCTATTCTCTGCCGCCGCGAACCATTGCCAGGAGGCCATGCCGGAGGTTCAGCCAACCCGGACCGCCAGCCGGCACCACCCTGCCAACCGGTCACTGGTGCCCAGTGACTGATGCCGAGTAAAGAGGAGACCGTTTCGTGAACGCGCTGGCTCGCCTGCTCTCTGCCATCGCCTGTGCCGCCTGCCTTGCCGGCGCCGGCAGCGCCGCCGCCCAGGACACCGCCTGGGTCGGCGATGAAGTCTTCATCGTGCTGCACGCCGGCCCGGGAACCAACTACCGCTGGGTCGCCAAGCTGAACCCGGGCACGGCCCTGGAGCCGAAGGGCACCGCCGAGGACGGCGCCTGGACCGAGGTCACCACCGACCGCGGCACCGAGGGCTGGGTCCGCAGCGAGTTCCTCACCCGCCAGCCCCCGGCCCAGGTGCGCCTGCCCGCCGCCGAGGCGCGCGCCGAACGGCTGCAGGCCCGGGTCAAGGAGCTCGAGGACAACCTCGCGTCCGTGCGCGCCGCCGAAGCCGACACCAGCGGCAGCCTCGCGGAAACCGAGGCACGGCTGGCCGCGACCAGCGAGGAGCTCGCCAACATCAAGCAGGTGTCCGGGCGCGCCCTGGCCCTGGACGAGGAGAACCGGCAGCTCAACGAGACCGTCGAGACGCTGCGCTCCGAGCTGGACGTGCTGAAGGCGGACAACCAGCGCCTGCAGGACAAGCTGCAGAGCAGCGCCTTTCTCGACGGCGCCCTCGCCGTCCTCCTCGGCGTGATCATCACGCTCGTGGTGCCGCGCCTCTGGCCGCGCCGGCGCAGCAGTTCCAGCTGGGCCTGACCGACCTACGGCGCCCGATCCATCGCCCGCTCACAGCACACCGGAGCCCGAGCATGACACGACGCTTCTACCGCCTGTTCCTGCCGCTGCTCGCCGTCCTCCTCGCCACGCCCGCCGCGGCGGAAGGCAGCCTGCCCAACCCGCAGGTCGTCATCGAGACGACCCAGGGCAACATCACCGTGCGGCTGTTCCGCGACAAGGCGCCGGCCACGGTCGAGAACTTCCTCCAGTACGTGGAAGACGGCTTCTACGACGGCACGATCTTCCACCGCGTGATCCCCAATTTCATGATCCAGGGCGGCGGCTTCATGCCCGACATGACCGAGAAGCCGACCCGCGAGCCGATCCCCAACGAATCGCGCAACCGGCTGCACAACGTGCGCGGCACCGTCGCCATGGCGCGCACCTCGGACCCGGACTCGGCCACCGCGCAGTTCTTCATCAACCAGCGCACTAACCTGCGCCTGGACTGGATGCCCGGGCAGCCCGGCTACACGGTGTTCGGCGAGGTGACCGACGGCATGAACGTGGTCGACTTCATCGCCACCGCGCCGGTGCAGGAGGTGGGCGGCCACACGGACGTGCCCGTGGAGCCGATCGTCATCAGGACGATCCGCAAGAAATCCCTGCTGTGACCGCGCTCAGCGTCAACCTCAACAAGATCGCGCTGATCCGCAACTCCCGCGATACACGCTCGCCGGACGTCCCCAGCCACGCGCAGCTGTGCATCGACGCCGGCGCCGACGGCATCACCGTGCACCCGCGGCCGGACCAGCGCCACATCCGCGCCAGCGACTGCCGGGAGCTGGCCGCCATGCTCACGGTGGAGTTCAACATCGAGGGCAACCCCTTCGCCGGCCCTCGGCGCAGCGAGCGCGCCGGGGTCGACGACTACCCGGGTTTCCTGCCGCTGGTGCGCGAGACGCGGCCCGCGCAGTGCACCCTGGTGCCGGACGGCGACGCGCAGCTCACCTCGGACCACGGCTTCGACCTGCACCGGGACGGCGAACGGCTGGCGCCGCTGGTCGGGGAACTGAAGAGCCTCGGCATTCGCGTGAGCCTGTTCATGGACCCGGAGCCGGCGCAGATGGCCCTGGCCGCCGAGGTCGGTGCCGACCGGGTCGAGCTGTACACCGAAAGCTACGCCCGCGCCTTTGCCACTGGCAACGACGTGGACGCCGTGCTCGCGCGCTTCAGCGCCGCGGCAGAGGCCGCGCAGGGGGCCGGGCTCGGCGTCAACGCCGGCCACGATCTCAACCTGGAGAACCTGCCGCCCTTCCGCGCGGCGATTCCCGGCCTGCTCGAGGTCTCCATCGGTCACGCGCTCACGGTCGACGCCCTGCGCCTCGGCCTCGCTGAGACGGTGCGCGCCTACCAGCGCGCCCTGGGCAAGGCCTGACAGCTCAGTCCAGCATCCCCGCGGCGTACAGGCTCACCCGCCGGAAGGCCGGGGATTCGTCGAGGTCCGGCCAGGTACTCGCCTCCCACTCACCCAGGCGCCGGAACGAAGGATGGGAGAAGTCCCGCACCCGCGAATCGCCCAGGAGCACGGCCGGCGCGCGCTCGCACAGCCGGTCGAGCCAGGGCAGGTTGGCGCGGTCGTAGAGAACGTCGGCCGCCGTCACCAGGTCCACCGGGCCCTCTACCGCCGCGAAGTCGTCGGCGAGTTCGAGAGAGACGCCGTTGAGCGCCGCGTTCTCCGCGCAGGCCGCGAGCGCATCCGGGTCCAGGTCGCAGGCCACCACCTCTCTCGCGCCGGCGCGGGCGGCGGCGATGGCGACCACCCCGGAGCCGGCGCCGAAATCGAGAACCCGCCGGCCGGCGACCCACTGCGGGTTGGCGAGAATCCGGCTCGCCAGCACCTGCCCGGCGGCCCAGCAGAAGACCCAGTAGAGCGGCTTGTCCATCAGCGCCCGCACCGCGTCGCCATCGAGTTCCCACTGCGGGTAATCGGCATTCAGCAGGTAAAGTGCGATGCCCCCCGCACCCGGCAGCGCCGTCGCCTCGATAGAGCCGCCGGCGAGCGCCGGCGGCAGGCGGGCGCTGAGCGCCGGGTTGCGTTGTCGAGTCATCGCGGCATCATAGCGCCTCGTTTTCCGCCGGACAGCCGCCGTGGCCACCCCCTACCTCGTACCGCACAGCCGCGAGCCGATCGATATCCTGCACCGGGACGGGCACCTGCTCCTGGTGCGCAAGCCGGACCTGCTCCTCTCGGTACCGGGCAAGCACCCACTGAACAAGGACTGCCTGATCAGCCGGCTGCAGGTGGACTACCCGGGCGCCCGCACCGTGCACCGGCTGGACCTCGACACCTCGGGGATCATGGTGATCGCGCTCACCCGGCGGGCCGAGTCGGCGCTCGGCCGGCTGTTCCAGGAACGGCGCGTGGAGAAGGACTACGTGGCCGTGGTGGACGGCGCGGTCGCGGACGACGCCGGCGAGATCGACCTGCCGATCGCCCCGGACTGGGAGCGGCGGCCGCGGCAGAAAGTCTGCGCCGAGACGGGCCGCTCGGCCCTGACCCGCTACCGGGTTCTCGAACGCTCGGGCGATCGCACGCGGCTGCTGCTCACGCCGGTGACCGGGCGGTCACACCAGCTGCGGCTGCATCTCGCGGCGATCGGCCACCCGATCCTCGGCTGCGACCTCTACGCGCCCGAGCCGGTGCTGGCGAAGGCACCGCGGCTGCTCCTGCACGCGAGCCGCCTCGCCTTCCCGCACCCGGTCAGCGGCGCCCGGCTCGAGCGGCACTGCCCGCCGCCGTTCTGACCCCGGTCTTCCGGGTCAGTCGTCCGCCGGCAGGTAGGAGCACCAGTCGCTCCAGCTGCCCGCGTACAGCTGCGCATCGCCGCGCCCGAGGCGGGCCAGGGTGAACAGGTTGATGCAGGCGGAGACGCCGGAACCGCAGTAGCCCACCAGCTGCTCTGCCTCGAGCAGCTCGCCCCAGTGGACGGCGAGGGCCTCGTCACTCAGCAGGCGGCCGCTGCCGTCGGTCGCGTCTCCCCAGAAGCGGTTCTCGGCACCGGGGATGTGCCCGGCGACCGGGTCCATGGTCTCGTTCTCACCGCGGTAGCGATCGGCAGAACGGGCATCCACCAGCGCGGCACCCGCCGCCTGCGCGCTGCGCACGTCGTCGATGGTCAGCCGGCCGGCATAGTCACCCACCACCGGCACCGGGCAGGCTGTTGCGGCGACCTCACCGGCCTGGGGCTCGCCGCCGGCCGCGAGCCAGCCGCTGTAGCCGCCGTTGAGCAGCGCCGGCGGCCGGTAGCCGAGGGCGCGCATCATCCACCAGAGTCGCCCGGCGATGGCGAAACCGCTGTCGTCGTAGGCGATGACCGGGGTGGCGAGGTCGATACCGCAGCGGGCGAGCGTGGCGGCAAAGTCCGGCGGCGCCGGGAGCGGATGCCGCCCCCCGTGCTCGCCGCGCGGCGCCGAGAGATCGCGGTCCAGGTCGAGGTGCAGCGCGCCGGGGATGTGCCCCGCGAGCCAGGCCTCGCGGCCCGCGGCCGGCCGGGTCAGGTCGAAACGGCAATCGACGATCACCGCCTCACCGCCGCCGATCGCCCCGGGCTCGACCAGGGTTGCGTCCGTCATCGCAGCCTCCTGCGCGCTGGGCGCTTTCGGGAAAGTTGACTAAAATTCTGCCACAGGAAAAGGAGAAAGCGTGGTCAGCAGCGAGCGCTCAGTATCCGGCCTGCGCATCATCGCGCGGCCCAACCACTCGTCGACCTGGCAGGCGAACCAGCTCGTGCTGCTGGCGCTCGCGGTGCCTTCCCTCGGTGTCGGCGTCATCCTGGCCCTCTACGGTGCCTGGCTCGTGCTGCCCTTCGCCGGCCTGGAACTCTCCGCCCTCGGCTGGGCGCTCTACCGCGTGAACCGCAAGCTGCAGTTCCGACAGGTCATCACCCTGAGCGAGCGGGACGTGTGCATTGATGAAGGGCTCACGGCGCCGGTGCGCTCCTGGCGGCTGGCGCGGCAGGGAACCGCGCTTGCCGTCACGCCGGAACAGCACCCCTGGGAGGGGCCCCGGCTCGCCGTCTACAGCCCCGATCACCGGGTGCCCGTCGGCGACTTCCTCAACCGGGACGACGCGCTGTCGCTGCTCGGCCTGCTGCGCGCGGAAATCCGCGTGGGCACGAGCAGCCCGCAGGCACAGCGTCACCTGTAGGGCGGGCCTTCAGTAACGAACTTCAGGCACGCGGGGCGTGGTGTCAGCCCCCGGTGGGCGAGCCGATATCGTTGGCCATCTTGCCGCGGCGCTGCCACTCGCGGGTACTGTTGGCACCGCCTTCCTGCATCGCCGCGCGCTTGGCTTCCCACTGCTCTTCGGTCATGCAGACCTTCTCGGTAAAGCGCGTGCCCGTCGTCTTGATCCGCTCGCAGACCAGCTCGGGCTTTTCGCCGCTGGCAGCCACCTGGTCGCCCGCGGCGGCATCGGCGGTCGAGTTGCTGGCGCAGCCACTGATTGCCGCGGCGCACACGGCGGCCAGGATAATGAAATGTCGCATGGCACGAGGCCCCTTCCTGTTCATGTCATGGTGCAGTCTGACAGATCACCCGGCGCGGGGACACCCCACCGTTCACCGGGGACTCCCGCCGCCGTATAATCGCCGGTTCACGCCGCACCGGAGCAACGGCCTGCGCCACGCCGCATGCGCAACCCTCCACGAGCAGCCCTGTATGAGCGAACCGCAATGAGCAACCCGCTGTGAGCAACTTCCCATGAGCAACAAGGTCGGCTTCATCAGCCTCGGCTGCCCCAAGGCGCTGGTGGACTCGGAGCGCATCCTCACCCAGCTCAAGCTGGACGGCTACGACATCGTGCCGACCTACGAGGATGCGGACGTGGTCGTGGTCAACACCTGCGGCTTCATCGACAGCGCCAAGCAGGAGTCCCTGGACGCCATCAGCGAGGCGGTGACGGAGAACGGCCGGGTCATCGTCACCGGCTGCATGGGGCGCGGCGAGGACGCCGAGCGGATCCGCAAGGCCAACCCGTCCGTGCTTTCGGTCACCGGCCCGGCGGCCTACGAAGAGGTCGTGGGTGCCGTGCGCGAGTTCGTTCCGCCCGCCACCGAGCGGGACCCCTTCGTCGACCTGGTCCCCGGTACGGGGTTGCGCCTGACGCCGCGGCACTACGCCTACCTGAAGATCTCCGAGGGCTGCAACCACCGCTGCCGCTTTTGCATCATCCCGTCGATGCGCGGCGACCTGGTCAGCCGGCCGATCGGCGACGTCATGGCGGAGGCCGAGGGGCTGGTGCGCAGCGGTGTGCGCGAACTGCTGGTCATCTCCCAGGACACGAGCGCCTACGGCGTCGATCTCAAGTACCGCACGGGGTTCTGGGACGGCCGGCCGCTGAAGAGCAACCTCCAGTCTCTCTGCAGCGCCCTCGGCGAGCTCGGGGTGTGGGTGCGGCTGCACTATGTCTACCCCTACCCGCACGTGGACGACATCATCCCGCTGATGGCCGAGGGCCGGATCCTTCCCTACCTGGACATCCCCTTCCAGCACGGCAGCCCCACGGTACTTAATCGCATGCGCCGCCCCGCGGCCGCGGAGAAAGTCCTCGAGCGTATCGCCCGCTGGCGCAGCGCCGTGCCCGAACTCACGCTGCGCAGCACCTTTATCGTCGGCTTCCCGGGCGAGACCGAGGCGGAGTTCGAGGAACTCCTGGCCTTCCTGCGCGAGGCGCGCCTCGATCGCGTCGGCTGCTTCCAGTATTCGCCGGTCGCCGGGGCCGCGGCCAACGACCTGCCGGACCCGGTACCGGAGGCGGTCAAGGAAGAGCGCTGGGCGCGCTTCATGGAAGTGCAGCAGGCGATCAGCGAGGAGAAACAGCAGGCGAAGGTCGGCCAGTGGATCGAGGTCCTCATCGACGAGGTGGACGGGAACGGCGCGGTCGGCCGCTCGCGGGGCGATGCGCCGGAGATCGACGGCCGCGTGTTCCTCGACGGCATCACGGAGCTCTCCCCCGGCGACCTCGTCGAGGCCCAGGTCACGGCGGCAGACGCCTACGACCTCCGGGCGGGCTGACGCGCCGAACGGCGACGCCGCGTGAACCTGCTGCTGTTCGACGCATCCGAGCGGGAGGGCGATGACCGGGTGCGCATCCGCGGGCGCCGCGCCCGGCACCTGCGCGAGGTCTTCGAGGCCGCCCCGGGACACACGCTGCCGGTCGGCGAGATCGGCGGGCGCCTGGGCACGGCAACGCTGCTTCACCTCGACGGCGACAATGCCCTTCTCGCCGTGGCCCTCGAACGCGATCCGCCGCCGCGCCTGCCGCTGGTGCTGGTGCTCGCCCTGCCCCGGCCCAAGATGCTCAGGCGGCTGCTGCGCGCCGTCGCCGAGTTCGGCGTCAGCGACCTGGTGCTGATCAACAGCGAGCGCGTCGAGAAGAGCTTCTGGCAGTCCGACCTGCTCGCCGACGCCGCGCTGCGCGACTACTGCCTCGCCGGTGCGGCGCAGGCCCGCGACACCCGGCTGCCGGCCGTCACCCTGCGCCGCCGCTTCCGCCCCTTTGCCGAGGACGAGCTGCCGGCACTCTGCGCCGGCCGCCGGGCCCTGGTCGCCGACCCCGGCGCGGCCCTGCCCTGCCCCGCCTCGCCTACCGGCCCCCTCCTGCTCGCCATCGGCCCCGAGGCCGGGTTCAACCGCTTCGAGATCGGGCTGCTCGAGGCGGCGGGCTGTACGCCCGTCTCCCTGGGCCCGCGCACCCTGCGCGTGGAGACCGCGCTGGTGGCCGCCCTCGGCCGCCTGGGCGCCCCCGCGGGCCTCGCCTGAGCATGCAACCGTTGACCGGTATCAAGGACAGGGCGGCTCGCGCGCAGTAACGTCACCAGCAACAACCGGCCGGGAAGGGCCGGCAGCAGGCCAACAAATGATAACGATCAGACGAGACATGGAATCGAGATGCTGAGTGTTGCAGAGATCATGACCCGCGAGCCCTACACCCTGGGGCCCGATGACACGCTGGCGGACGCGCGTCGCCTGATGAACGCGCACCACATCCGCCATATCCCGGTAGTGAGTGCCGAGCACACGATCATCGGCCTCGTCTCCCACCGCGATGTGCTCGCGGCCAGCGACTCGACCCTCGAGAGCCACCGCGAGGACCACGCGGCCGTGCCGCTGTCGGCGGTCATGAGTTCGCCGGTCCAGACCGTGGACGAACACGCCAGCCTGCGCGGCGTGGCGCTGCACCTGCAGAAGCAGCGCATGGGGTGCCTGCCGGTGACCCGGGACGGCGCCCTGGTCGGGATCATCACAGACTCGGACTTCGTCGCCATCGCCATCCACCTGATGGAACAGCTGGAGCTGGTGGAACCCGAGGAAAGTCTCGACGAAGTCGACGAGGACTTCTGGGGGCCTGCCGGCGCAGGCCCCGCTTCAGCCGGCGATATCCAGCCCCGCCGGGCAGCTCACACCCGTGCCGCCGAGACCGCAGTAACCGCCGGGGTTCTTCGCCAGGTACTGCTGGTGGTAATCCTCCGCGTAATAGAACGGGCCCGCCGGCGCAATCTCCGTGGTGATCTCGCCGTAGCCGGCGGCGGTGAGCGCCGCCTGGTACTGTGCCCGGGAGGCCTCCGCCGCCTGCTGCTGCGCCGCGTTTGCGGTGTAGATCGCGGAGCGGTACTGGGTGCCGATATCGTTGCCCTGGCGCATGCCCTGGGTCGGGTCGTGCCCCTCCCAGAACAGCTTCAGCACCGCGTCGAAGGACAGCACCGCCGGGTCAAAGACGACGAGCACGGCTTCCGTGTGGCCCGTCCTGCCCGAGCACACCTCGCGATAGCCCGGGTTCGGCGTGTGACCGCCGGCATAGCCGACGGCCGTGGTGTAGACGCCCGGCTGCTCCCAGAAGCGGCGCTCGGCGCCCCAGAAACAGCCCATGCCCAGCACCACCTGCTCCAGGGGTGCCGGGAAGGGCCCCCGCAGCGGTGTCGCCAGGACCGCGTGGCGCTCCGGCACCGCCATCGGCTCGTCACGGCCGGGCAGCGCCTCCTCGGCGGAAGGCAGGGCGTGCTTCTTGCGGATGGAAAACAGGCTGGCCATGGGTGACTCCTCGCTGCGCTCGTTGCTGGTTCCGGTGGCGACGTCCCGTTACCTGTTCGCGTTGCAGGCTCGCATTCCCTGCCGCTGGCCGGCGGGTCGCCAGCCGCAAGTGTAGCGCGCTTGCGGGCGCCTTGGAGCCACCGGGCCCCGGCGCTAAGATCGACCCATGAGACCGAGGCCCCGATCATGAGCCGCTCCCCCGCCAAACCCGCCGGCCGCGGCGAGGTCGCGCGTTTCCTCGACAAGCGGCGCAACCTCCAGGCCTTTGCCGAGCGCAGCCCGCGGCTGCTGTTCGCGGTCGATGCCACGGCCAGCCGCCAACCCACCTGGGACCTCGCCTGCCAGCTGCAGGGCGAGATGTTCCTCGCCACGGAGCGCCTGGCGAGCCTGTCGGTACAGCTGTGCTACTACCGCGGCCTGGGCGAGTTCCAGGCCACGGCCTGGACCGGCAGCGCCGGCGCCCTGGCGCGGTCCATGAGCCGGGTACAGTGCGCGGCGGGGCGGACGCAGCTCACCCGCGTGCTGCGCCACGCCCTCGCCGAGCACGCCCGGCGGCCTGTGCGGGCGGCGATCTTCATCGGCGACGCCATGGAGGAGGACGCCGGCGGCCTCGCCGGGCTCGCGGGGGAGTGCGGCCTGAAGCGCCTGCCGCTGTTCCTGTTCCAGGAGGGCGGGCAGCCCGCCGTGACCGCCTGCTTCGAGCAGCTCGCCCGGCTGAGCGGCGGCGCCCGCCTCGACTTCGACCGCGCCAGCGCCGACCGGCTGGCCGGCCTCCTCGGCGCCGTCGCCCGCTATGCCGCCGGCGGCCGCGAGGCGCTGGAGAAGAGCCCCTCGGACGGTGCTAGACTCCTGCTCGAAAAGCTCGAGCGCTGAGGTCCCCGCCCCGTGCCCCGAATCGTACTGCTCCTGGCCGTGCTCGCCACGGCCTACCTGCTCTATCGCCGGGTGCAGGCACTGCCGCCGCACAAGCGGCGCGGCGAGATGCTGCGTATCGCGGTGGGCGTGGCGGTGGTGGCCGTGGTGCTGCTGACCCTCGCCGGAAAGATGCACTGGGTCGGCGCCGCCCTGACCGGTCTCCTCGTGGCCGCCCGGCAGGCCCTGCCGGTGCTGCTGCGCCTGTTCCCCGTGCTCGCCCAGTGGCGGCAGCAGTCCGCGGGGGCGCAACCGGCCGGCGGCGGCCAGTCCACGGTGAAGACGCGGACCCTCGCCATGCACCTCGACCACGACAGCGGCGCGCTCTCCGGCGAGGTGCTCGCCGGCCCCTGGCAGGACTGGCGCCTCGACGAGATGGACCGCTCGCAGCTCGGCGAGCTGCGCCGCTGGTGCGCGGCGGAAGACCCGGAGGCGGTGCAGCTGCTCGACAGCTACCTCGAGCAGCGTTTCCCCGGCGAGGCGCCCGGCGACGGCGGCGATGGCGAACGTGCGCAGCAGGAGTCACAGGACAACGGCGGCATGACCCGCAGCGAGGCGCTGGCGGTCCTCGGTCTCGGCGAGGCGGCGACCCGGGACGACATCATCGCGGCGCACCGGCGCCTGATGCAGAAACTTCACCCGGACCGCGGCGGCAATGACTACCTGGCCGCCAAGGTCAACGAGGCAAAGGACCTGCTGCTGCGTTAGCATAGCGGTCCAGCCACAGGATTCAGCCGGAAGGGAGACAGACAGGAGCCATGGAGCAGGAGGTCTACGTCATTCGCAACCAGCAGGGTGCCTACTGGAGCAAGGGCAAGGAGTGGGTCGACGGTCGCGACCCGCGCCAGGTCGCCCGCTACCGGCATCGCGACGAGGCCGTGAACACCCTGGTCGAGCTGAGCGCGAAGAACGTGGACCTGCGCGGCCGCATCGAGGCCGCGCCGCTCGGCGAGCGCGGCGAGCCGACCCTGGAGCCCGCCCCGGCCAGTGCCGCCTGAACCCCTTGAACCCCGGCCGGCAGGCCCCATCTAAGGCTGTCCAACAGGCGTTAGCAGTTCCTCGGGAGGAACCCCGTCATGCCCATGCGCATCCTGCTTTTCCTGGCCACCAACCTCGCCGTGCTGGTGCTGGTCGGTACGATCTTCAACCTGCTCGGCTTCCAGGGCATCCTCGCCGCCAACGGCGTGGACCTCAACCTGCAGGCGCTGCTGGTCTTCTGCGGGCTCTTCGGCATGGGCGGCGCGTTCATCTCGCTGCTGCTGTCGAAGTGGATGGCGAAGCGCGCCACCGGCGCCTACGTGATCGAGCAGCCGCGCAACGGCTCCGAGCAGTGGCTCGTGGCCACCGTGGGTGAGCTGGCGAAGGACGCGGGCATCGCCATGCCCGAGGTCGCCATCTTTCCCTCTGAGCAGCCGAACGCCTTCGCCACCGGCTGGAACCGCAACGCCGCCCTGGTCGCGGTGAGCGCCGGCATGCTGCGCCACTTCCCGCAGGACGAGGTGCGCGCGGTCATGGCGCACGAGATCGGCCACGTCGCCAACGGCGACATGGTGACGCTCACGCTGATCCAGGGCGTGGTCAACACCTTCGTCATGTTCTTCGCCCGCATCATCGGCCACACCGTGGACCGGGTGGTGTTCAAGACCGAGCGCGGCTACGGTATCGGCTACTTCATCGTGACCATCGTCGCCGAGATCGTCCTCGGCATCCTGGCGAGCATGATCGTGGCCCGCTTCTCGCGCTGGCGCGAGTACCGCGCCGACGCCGCCGGCGCCCGCCTCGCCGGCACGTCCGCCATGGTCGGGGCCCTCGAACGGCTCCGCGCCGGGCAACCGAAGCAGGATGACCTGCCCGGGGAACTCACCGCCTTCGGCATCAGCGAGGGCTTCAAGGAGGGCTTCATGCGACTGCTTGCCAGCCACCCGCCGCTCGACGACCGCATCCGCGCCCTGCGGGGTGGCGCATGAGTACCGCGGCGACAGCCGGGACCCTGCCGGCGCTCCTGCGCTGGCCCGGCTACCTGGCCTGGGCCTTCCTCACGCTGGTCGCGCTGGCCGTGCTCACCGTGCGCGCGGGCCAGTGGCAGCAGGGGCTGATGCTCTACGCCGTCGCCTGCCTGGCCAGCCTGCTCGTGCTCGCCTGGTACGCCGTCGCCGCGCTGCTGCCGCGCAACGGCAGCCGCCGCGGGGCCATCGCCCTGCGCGCCCTGCCCGCGCTGCCCGGCGCCCTGCTGCTGGTGAGCGCGATGGCCGCCCGGGACGTGCCGCCGATCCACGACATCACCACCGACCTCGCGGATCCGCCCCGTTTCGAAGCGGTGCGCGAGGCCCGCGGCCCGGAGGCGAACAGCCTCGAGCTCGACCCGGCGGTCCAGGCGCAGCAGGCGCAGGCCTACCCGGACCTCGACACGCTCTACAGCAGCGCCCCCTACGGCGAGACCTTCGCCCGCGCCGAGGCGATCGCCCGCGACCTCGGCTGGGAGGTGCTGCGCAGCGACGAAAACGCCGGCTTCATCGAGGCGGTGGACACCACGGCGATCATGGCCTTCAAGGACGACGTCGTGATCCGCGTGCGCAGTGACGAAGACGGCAGCCGGGTCGACCTGCGCTCGGCGTCCCGGGTAGGGGTGAGCGACCTGGGCGCCAATGCGGCGCGCATCCGCGCCTTTGCCGAGCGTTTCGGCAGCGGTGCCTGAAGTGCCGGCCGCGGGCCGCGTAATCGCGCTCCTGCTGGCCCTGCTCCTGGCGCCGGGCTGCGGCGCCGGCGACGAGGTCGACTACCTGAGCTTCGCCACCGAGGACGAAGCCAACACGATGGAGATCTTCAACGCCGCCAGCCCGGCGGTGGTCTACGTCACCAGCACGACCCTGCGGCGCAACCTGCTCACCCTCAACGTGGAGGAGATCCCCCGCGGGTCCGGCACCGGCTTCGTGTGGAACGAGAGCGGGCTGGTGGTCACGAACTTCCACGTCATCGCGGGGGCCCAGCGCCTCACCGTGACGCTCCAGGACCGCAGCGAGCACGACGCCGAGGTCATCGGCATTGCGCCGGAGAAGGATCTCGCCGTACTCCGGCTCCTCGAGCCGCCGGCGGGGCTGGTCAGCCTCCCCCTCGGCGACTCCTCGGAGCTGTCCGTCGGCCGCAAGGTGCTCGCCATCGGCAACCCCTTCGGCCTCGACACGACGCTGACCACCGGCGTGGTCAGCGCCCTCGGCCGGGAGATCCGCGCCCCCAGCAACCGGCGCATCCGCGGCGTGATCCAGACCGACGCCGCCATCAACCCCGGCAACTCCGGCGGCCCGCTGCTCAACTCGCTGGGCCAGCTCGTCGGCGTGAACACGGCCATCTACAGCCCCTCCGGCGCCAGCGCCGGCATCGGCTTCGCCATCCCGGTAAACACGGTGAAGGACGTGGTGCCGCAGCTCATCAGCTACGGGCGCATGCTGCGGCCGATCATGGGCGTGGAACTCGCCAGCGACCGCTGGATCCGCCGCTACGGCATCGAGGGCCTGCCGATCGTGCGCGTCTACCCGGACCTGCCCGGCGACGAGGCGGGCCTTCGCGGCGCCTTCCGCAGCGCCCGCGGCGACATCGTCCTCGGCGACATCATCGTCGCCATCGACGGCGAACCGGTACGCAGCAACGACGATTACCTGTCTATTCTCGAGAAGCGCAAGGTCGGCGACCGCATCACGGTCACCGTGCGCCGCGGCGAAGACGAGGAAACGCTGGACGTCACCCTGTCGGAGTCCCAGTGAGCAGCAAGGCCTGGAAATGGATCGCCCTGGCGGTCTTTCTCACCGTCATCGGCGTGATCCAGTTCATTCCGGGCTGACGCCCGGCGGGGGTCGAGAAGGCCCGCCCGCCGGGCTCCGGCGGGCGGGGCAGGAAGGGTCGGTCAGTCGTCGTCCTTGAACATGATTTCGCGCGCGAGCACGCTGCTCATGAGCGTGCGCAGCTCCTCGCGGTCCCGCGCCGCCTCTTCGACGTCGTCCTCGTCCTCGCCCATTTCCTCCATGAGCTCCTCGTAGTACTCCCACGGCGTATCCAGCATCGCCGCGGCGGAGGCCCACTCGACCATCAGCCAGAGATCCGGCTCGCCATCCCGGGGGTGCACATTGCTGAGCATCATGTAGCTCAGCACCTTGCCGTCTTTCTTGAGGGCCTCCATCTGCGAGCGCCAGAGCCCGGAGATGTCACCGACGTAGTCATCGAAGCGCGTGGGCTTGGTAGCGATGCTCGATATCGCCCAGAAACTGCCGCCCTTGAAGTTGTCCTGCGCCGATACCGCCAGCGGCAGACAGAGCGCCAGTACGGCGGCCGTGATAAATCTCAACATGTTGTTCTCCTTGGTTTTTCTGCTTTAGTAGAAAACGTCCGCGGCTGCCGCTACCGCCCGGGACAGTAACCCCCCCGGCAACCGCGCACCCTTTCACCCTAGTTCACACGGGGCACAGCGCAAGGTTTTTCAAGGGGCGCACCGCCGCGGGCGGGCTTCACGGTCGCGGTGTACACTAGCCCGGCCATGCCCGCCCTGCCCTACAGCGAGCTCATCGCCGTTGCCGTTGTGCTCTTCTACCTGCTGGCCATCGGCTCGGCCATCGAGGCCGTGATGACCGTGCGCACGGCCCAGGGCGCCATCGCCTGGGTGATCTCGCTGCTGACGCTGCCCTACCTGTCCGTGCCGCTCTACCTCGTCTTCGGGCGCAACCGCTTCAACGGCTACTTCGAGCAGCGCGCGGAGATCGAGGCGCAGACCGAGGCCCTATCCGAGGACACGCTCGCCGCCGTGCGCCAGCACATCCTGCCGCCGGGCGACGACCTGCCGCTATACAACAGCCTGCGCCGGCTGGCGCGGCTGCCGGCGACCGGGGGCAACCGGGTCGAGCTGCTGATCAACGGCCACGCGACGTTCCGCAGCATCATGGAAGGCATGGAGGGCGCGGAGCGCTACATCCTGTTCCAGTTCTACATCATCCGCGACGACAGCCTCGGCGCCCGTATCGGCGATATCCTGGCGCGCAAGGCCACCGCCGGCGTCCGCGTCTACCTGCTCTACGACGAGATCGGCTCGCCCCGCTTCAACCGCACGCCGCTGTTCCGCCGCCTGCAGCGCGCCGGAGTCAGGCTGGCGGCCTTCAACACTACCCAGGGCCGGCGCAACCGCTTCCAGCTGAACTTCCGCAACCACCGCAAGATCGTCGTCGTCGACGGCGCCTGTGCCTGGATCGGCGGCCACAACGTGGGCGACGAGTACCTCGGCCTCAGCCGCCGCGGCCCCTGGCGCGACACGCACCTGCGCCTCGAGGGGCCCGGGGTCATGGGCGCCGAGCTCGCCTTCGCCACGGACTGGCGCTGGGCGACGCAGCGCGGCATCGACCTGGAATGGCGCTTCCGCGGCGACGCACCGGGCAACAGCGCCGTGCTCATCTTTCCGTCGGACCCGGCCAGCGTTTTCGAGGAGGCGGGGCTCATGTACCACGAGGTCATCGCCTCGGCCCGGCGCCGCATCTGGATCGCCAGCCCCTACTTCGTGCCAGACCGCAGCATCATCTCGGCGCTGCAGCTGGCGGCGCTGCGCGGTGTCGACGTGCGCGTGCTGATCCCGGACCGGCCGGACAAGGTGGTGGTGGGCATGGCGAACTGGGCCTTCACCCGGGAGCTGCTGCCCGCGGGCATCCGCATCTACCGCTACCGGGACGGCTTCCTGCACCAGAAGGTGTTTCTCATGGACGACCGGCTCGCCGGCGTCGGCACCGCCAACTTTGACAACCGCAGCTTCCGCCTGAATTTCGAGATCACGGCCCTGGTCCACGACCCGGGCTTCTGCGCCGAGGTGGAGGCCATGCTGGTGAGCGACTTCGCCGACTCGCGGCTGGTCGAGGCCGAGGAGCTGGCGGCAAAGCCGTTCTGGTTTCCCTTCGCGATGGGCGCGGCGCGGCTGCTGGCCCCGGTGCTGTAGCCCCGGGCAGCCCGGCCGCGTCAGTCGCGCCAGGCGGCCGGGTCGATGTCGACGTCCTGCCAGGCCGCCGGGTCGAGGCGCGGTTCCCCGCCGGCGGCGAGCTGCGCGTCGTAGTCGCGCAGCAGGCGCATCGCCAGCGGGTACATCCAGAGCAGGCCGATGAGGTTGACCAGGCCGAGCAGGCCCATGGTGAGGTCGGCGAAGCCGAACACCGTGCCCAGGTCCTGGGCGGCCCCCCAGAACACGAGCCCGAGGACCGCCACGCGGAACACCGTGAACAGGCGCTGGTCCTCCTCGCGGAAGAAGTTCAGGCTGTTCTCGCCGAGGTAGTAGTTGTACATGATCGAGCTGAAGGCGAAGAGCACCAAGCAGACGGACAGGAACTGCGCCCCCCAGGGGCCCAGGTGGCTGGCCAGCGCCCCCTGGGTCAGGGCGACGCCCTCGACGCTGACGTCGCCGGGCACATACAGGTCTGAAAGCAGGATAATCAGCGCCGTGCAGCTGCACATGATCAGCGTGTCGATGAACACGCTCAGCGCCTGCACCACGCCCTGGTTCGCCGGGTGCGGCACGTGCGCTACCGCGGCCACGTTCGGCGCGCTGCCCAGGCCCGCCTCGTTGCTGAACAGGCCGCGCTTCACGCCCTGCATCACCGCGACGCCGAGGCCGCCGCCGACGGCGGGCTCGAGGCCGAAAGCGCTCTTGACGATGAGGGCGAAGACGGCGGGGACCTCGTCGATATGCAGCCCGATGACCACCAGCGCCGAGAGCAGGTAGCTCACGGCCATCACCGGCACCACCACCTCGGCCACGCGGGCGATGCGCTGGATGCCGCCGAAGATGGTGATGCCGAGAAGCAGCACCAGGGCAGCGCCGGAGGCCCAGGGCGGCACGCCGAAGGAGGCCTCCAGCGACGTCGCCACCACGTAGGACTGCACCGCGTTGAAGCCCAGGCCGAAGGTGATGAGCAGCAGCACCGAGTAGACCACGGCGAGGCCCCGCTGGCCGACCCCGTGCACGAGGTAGTAGGCGGGCCCGCCGCGGTAGGTGCCGCCCGGCTCGTTGCGCTTGAACAGCTGGGCCAGGGAGCACTCGAAGAAGCTGGTGGCCATGCCCATGAGGCCGATAAGCCACATCCAGAACACGGCGCCCGGGCCGCCGAGGGTGATCGCGACCGCGACCCCGGCGATGTTGCCGCCGCCGACGCGGCCGGCCACGCTGACTACCAGGGCCTGGAAGGAGCTGACGTGCCCGGCCTCGTGGCGGAAGCCGCCTGCGAGTACGCCGAACATGCGCCCGAAATAGCGGAACTGCACGCCGCGGGAGGCGATGGTGAAGAGCAGGCCCACGCCCACCAGCACCACCAGCAGGAGCTGGCCCCAGAGAAAATCGTTCGCCGCGGCAAGAATGGGCGGCACGGTTACTCCGTCACGCCCATGATGAAGATCACCGCCAGCGCCGGCGGCACCAGGTAGCGCACCAGCAGGTACCAGAGGCGGTGCCCGGCGGGCGACAGGGTGGTGAGCTCATCCCGGCTCTCCTCCTTCAGCATGAACCAGCCCGTGAACAGGGCGATGAACAGGCCGCCCAGGGGCAGCAGGATCTGGTTCGAGAAGAAGTCCATGGTGTCGTTGAAGTTGCGGCCGCCGATGCGCAGCTCGCCGAGCACGTTGTAGGAGAGGATGCTGAGGATGCTGAGCACCGCGACGCTGCCGACCACCACCACGGCGCTCTTGTGCCGGGCGATGCCGTACTGCTCCTCGATCCACGCGTTCACGGACTCGATGAGCCCCACCATGGAGGTGATTGCCGCCACCGAGAGCATCAGGAAGAAGAGCACGCTGAACAGGTAACCGCCGGGCATCTGCGCGAAGGCGACCGGCAGCGTCTGGAAGATGAGGCCGGCACCGGCACCGGGGTCGAGGCCGAAGCGGAACACCGCCGGGAAAATCACCAGGCCGGCGAGGAGCGCGACCAGGGTGTCGGCGATCACCACGATGAACACGGAGTTGGTGATGCTGATGCTGCGCGGCAGGTAGGACCCATAGGTCATCATGCCGCCCATGGCGACGCCGATGGAGAAGAAGGCCTGGCCGATGGCGGCAAGCAGCGTGCCGAAACCGACCTTGCTCCAGTCCGGGGTGAACAGCCAGGCGAGGGCCTCGGTGAAGCCGTCGGAGAAAGCGTTGAAGATCGCCAGGAAGACCAGCAGGGCGAACATCAGCGGCATCATGATGGTAACGGCACGCTCGATGCCGTCCTTCACGCCGGCGTAGATGATCAGCCCGGTGATGGCCAGCCCCGCGAGGGTCCACAGCAGCATGCCGTCGTTGCTCGCGAGTACGGCGCTGAACTGCGCCTCGGCATTGGCCGTGTCGATGCCCGCAAAACCCGTGGTGATCGCCTTGAACAGGTACCAGAGCACCCAGCCCGCCACCACCGAGTACACGACTTCGATGGAGAAAGCCGCGAGCAGCCCCATACCGCCGACCAGCCCCCAGGAACGGGAGCGGCCGCTGCGTTCGGCGACCCGCGCCATCGCGATGGGCGGTGCGGCATCGCCTCGGCGGCCGATAAGCAGCTCCGCCATGAGCACGGGCACGCCGATGACGAAAGCACAGACCAGGTAGATGATCACGAAGGCCGAACCGCCGTTCTCGCCGGCGACGTAGGGAAAGCGCCAGATATTGCCGAGCCCGACGGCGAAGCCCACCGAGGCCATGAGGAAACCGAACCGGGACGACCAGTGCGCGTGGGCACCGCCAGCTGCTGCCATCGGGGGACTCCAGGATTATTCTGCTATCGCGCGAGTCTACACAAAAGGCCCCGGCGGTGCAGCGCTCGAGCTAGCAGCGCCGCCGGTGCCGCGTCAGGCGCCAGTCAGCTGCCCAGGGCGCGCGTGGCCTCCGCAAGCCAGGCGGCGGTGGCCGCGTCGAGGTCCGGGGTCAGCGTCTCGCGCACCCGCGCGTGGTAGCGGTCCAGCCAGGCGCGCTCGTCGGCGGTGAGCAGCTCGGGGACGACCAGCCGCAGGTCGAAAGGCGCGAGCGTGAGCGCCTCGAAGCCGAGCATCGGCTTCTCGAAGGCCGGGTTATCGACGGCCTGTACCACCACCAGGTTCTCGCAGCGCATGCCGAAGGCATCGTCGCGGTAGTAGCCGGGCTCGTTGCTCACGATCATCCCCGGGGCCAGCGCGGTATCGTTCCAGGCCTTGGCGATGCGCTGCGGGCCCTCGTGCACGCTGAGGAAGGCACCGACCCCGTGGCCGGTGCCGTGGTCGTAGTCGCAGCCCGCCTGCCAGAGAAACTGGCGCGCAAGCGCATCGAGGTGCGTACCCGTGGTACCCGGCGGGAACACCGCGGTGTCGAGGGCGATGTGCCCCTTGAGCACCCGGGTGAACAGCCGGCGCACCGTATCGCCCGGGTCGCCGATGGCGACGGTGCGGGTGATGTCCGTGGTGCCGTCGAGGTACTGCCCGCCGCTGTCGACGAGGTAGACGCTGTCTGCCTCGAGTGCCGCCGGCGTGTTGTCGCGGTGGTTGTAGTGGCACATGGCCGCGTTGGCGCCGGCGGCGGAGATCGTGTCGAAGGACGGCTGGCGGAACAGCGGCTGCTCGCGGCGGAAGGCGAGCAGCTGCTCCGCGAGGCGCGCCTCGTCATGCAGGCGCCCCGCCGCCACCTCGCCGTCGAGCCAGGCGAGAAAGCGCACTACCGCGAGGCCATCGCGGCGGTGGGCCTCGCGCGCGCCGGCAATCTCCGTGGCGTTCTTGCAGGCCTTGGGCAGCAGCGCCGGATCACTGCCGGCCTTCAGGGTCGCCCCGGCCTCGCGCAGCGCGCGCTGCGTCCAGGCGTTGGCGGTGACCGGGTCGGCGAGCACCGTCCTGCCGGCACAGGCGCCGATCACCTGCGCGGCGTCGGCCTCGGCGTAGACGGCAACGCCCTCGCCGACGTGGTCGTGGAAGCCCGTCGGCAGCCGGCCGGCGTGGCAGACGAGGTCGAGCTCACCGGAGCGGTGGAGGATGCCCCAGGCCTGCAGCACCGGCGTGCGCGGCACGTCCTCGCCGCGCACGTTGAGGAGCCAGCTCACGGAATCCGGCGCGAACACCAGCGCCGCGTCCGCCCCGGCCTCCTCGAGGGTCGCACCGATGCGCCGCCGGCGCGCGAGGCTGTCCTCGCCGGTGTAGCGGCTGTCGAGGAGCAGCGCCGGCTCGACCGAGGGCGCCGGCCGGTCGGCCCAGGCGGCGTCGACGAGGTTGTCCGCGTCGGCGACCAGGCTGATGCCCGCGGCGGCGAGCTGCTGCTCGGCCGCCTCGAACCAGGCCAGGCTGTGCAGCCGCGGGTCGCAGGCCACGCGGGCGCCCTCGGGCAGCTGGGCCGCCAGCCAGGCGACCGGCGGTTCGTCGATGAGGTGGTGCAGGGAGAAAGCGGCGCTGTCGACCTGGCGCCGGACCTGCACCGTGTAGCGGCCGTCCACGAAGACCGCCGCGCGGTCGGCGAGGACCAGGGCGACACCGGCCGAGCCGGTAAACCCGGTGAGCCAGCGCAGGCGCTCGTTGTGCGCCGGCAGGTATTCGCCGAGGTGTTCGTCGGCGCGCGGGACGACCAGCGCGTCGTAGCCGCGCTCCGCGAGCAGCGGGCGCAGGGCGGCAAGGGCATCGGTCATGGGGGTCTCCGGCAGTCGGGGGGTGATGGGGCCGCCTCAGTCGAGGCGGTCGAAGTCTTCCTTGCCTACGCCGCAGTCCGGGCAGAGCCAGTCTTCCGGCAGGTCTTCCCAGCGCGTTCCCGGGGGAATGCCCTCGTCCGGCAGCCCCTCGGCCTCGTCGTAAATGAAGCCACAGACAATGCACTCGTACTTGCGATAGTCGTCCGCCATGGTTTCCTCCTGCGGGTTCAGCGTTGCAATTCGCCGTCGAGGACCAGGCGGAAACCGCGGTCCGTCGGCGTTGCGAGCAGCGACAGGGCCTCCGCCAGGGGCCGCGGCAGGGACCGTTCGCTGGTCAGGGTGAGATCGATGCGGTAGCGGCGCTCCGCCAGGACCAGGGTGCCCGCCGCCTCCAGCGGGCCGGCCAGGGTCAGCACCTCGCCCTGCACGGCGTCCTGACCTTCCGCCTGCGACCTGCCCGCCGCGGGGGCGAAGTCTACCGCGTAGCTGCCGAGGGCAAAACTGCTGCCGGGAGCGTCCCAGGCCGCCCGCTCCCAGGTCAGGCGCCCTTCCAGGCGCTGCACCAGGCCTTCGGCGACGGCCAGCTGCGCCAGGTCACCGGCGATGCGGCCGCGCAGCGCGACCGGAACGACCTCCTTGAGCAGCGCGGCGTCCACGGCGAAGCGCGCATCGCGCAGCCGCAGGCTGTCGCCGCCGCGCCAGGTCACCGTGCCGGCGAGGCGCTGGTCCGCCCAGGCGGCCTCGACCGTGGCGGTCGGGCGCGCGAGAAGCAGGGACAGCGGCGAAAGTTCCCAGCGCAGGCCGCCGAGATGGAAGTAGCCTCCCGGCGTGGCGACCAGCGCCCGGGCCGCCCGCCCCCGCCAGAGCGTGCCGGCGTAGCCGTCGGCGACGATCGCGGACGGCGGCAGCACCCAGCCGGCCAGCCGTGCCGGCAGCAGCACCACCGCGGCAAGGAGGCAGCCGAATGCCAGCAGGAGGGGAACGAGGGCCTTGCGCACGCGGCGTCAGCCGCCCTGCCCGAGGCGCACGGTGGCGTTGACCCGGCCCGGCGTGCCCGCCCGGCTGATGGCGACCTCGCCCACGATCACGCCCTCCTCGCTCTCGAGGCGGTGGAGCCAGGCGAACAGGTCGTCGAAGGCCGCGGCCTCGAAGCGCACCTGCACCTCGCCGCGGCTGTTCGGCTGCAGGCGGCTGACGGCGAGGCCCGCTGCACCGGTGCTGCGGTTGATCAGCGCCACCAGGTTGCCGCGCTGGCCCGCGCCGCTACCGCTTTCGCGCAGCGCGAGGATCTCCGAGACCATGGCGTCGACCCGCTGCAGAACCACCGCCGTGGCGTCGTTGCGCTGGGCCATCTCGTTGCGGGCATCGCGCAGCGGGGTCCACAGCAGCATCCAGCCCGACCAGGCGACGAGCGCCAGGGCCATGAGCAGCAGGCTCAGCTGCTCGCGCGGCGTGAAGCGTTCCAGCCAGCGCATCAGCTGCGCCCTCCGACCCGCAGCCGCGCGCGCACGCCGTCACCGTCGTTGGTGCTGCTTTCCATCACCGCCTCGACCCCCGCGCCGGCGAGACCCGCGCGGACCCGCTCGACGGCGCCGAAGTCCGGCGCGCGGATGTTCAGGCGCATCTCGCTGCCGCGCTGGCTGTAGTTGAGGCTCTCGATCGAGGTGCCCCGCTGCCCGTCGATGACCGCGCCCACGCGCGCGAGCAGGCTGGTGAAACCGCTGCCCTGGCCCGAGCCCTTGAGCGAGGCCAGCTGGCGGCGCAGCTGCGTTTCCGCGTCGACCACGGCGCCGCGCGGGTAGGCCTCCCGGTAGCGTTCCTGGATGGCCTCGCGCAGCGACAGGTTGACGGCGCGCAGCTGCCGGTACTCGGCCGCGGTCGCCGCGAGCTGCAGCGCGAAGGCGACGCCGAGCACCACGGCTACGCGCTGCCACTGGGTCCACCAGCGGCGCAGCGGCAGCCGCGGCGCGTAGTCCCCCTGGCGGAGGTTCGGCCGGTCGCCGCCCGCCTCCAGCCACAGTGCCTGGGAAAAGCCGCCGCGCCGCCACTGGCAGCGCCCGGCGATGGCCTCCGGGAGCAGGGCCGTATCCGCGGCCTGGTCCTCGCCGTAGACGACGACCGCAGCGGGCGCGTCGTCACCGGCGAGGAGCGCGGCGAGCAGCGGCGGCAGCAGGTCGCGCTCCACCGCCGTGCCGGCGCCGGCGCCGTGCCGCAGGAGCGCGCGGTCGCCCTCGAGCAGCAGGCACCATTCGCCCGCCCGCCAGGGCAGCAGCAGCGGTTCCGGTGTCCAGCAGGTGACGGCGGGCAGCACCGCGAGCGCCTCGGCCCAGGCCGCCATGCGCTCGTGGCGGCAAAGCATGGCGGTGTAGTCGAGGTCGCCGCGGTGATGCGGGACCACGTGCAGGGCCTCGATGTCCTCGGCGACGGCCTCTTCCAGCATGAAGGGCAGCGACGCGCGCAGGTGTTTCTTTTCCTCGGGCGTGACCGTGAGCTCGACCAGGCGCACATCTTCGCCGGGCGCGGCAAAGACCACCGCCTCCCGGCGCTCGGCCAGCAGCCCCGCAAGCCGCTCGGTGACGCCGGGCTCACTGACCGGCACGGGCCCGTCGCCACTGCCGGCGCGGTACCAGTAGAGGTCGCCGCCGGCGAGGCGGAGCACGTTCAGGTTCTCGCTCACGGGCTTCTCTTGAAGGGTGGGGGCATAGGTGGAGACACGGCTGGTCACAGGCTCCCGCTGGCGCGCAGTACGCTGCGCACGTCGCGGAATTCACGGTGCAGCACACTGTACAAGCGCTGCTCCCGGTCGGCAATCTCGACGCGGGCGGCGAGGAGAAACCAGCTCGAGGATTCGCCGAGCAGCGTCGCCACCGCCTCGAGGGGCTCGCCGCCGAAGACCGGGTCGTCGAGAAAGGCGCGCTTGTCGGCAAAGCCGACGCTCCGGCGCTGCTCCACCAGCGCCTCCACGTCGCCCGGCGGCAGCGGCTCGAGGCTGCCGTCGCGGTTCACGGCGCGCAGCAGCGCCGGCGGCATGGTGTGGATATTGAGGCCGCCCGGGGTTTCCGGCCACACGGTGACCAGTGGCTCGAGGCGGGCGTAGAGCGCCGGGGTGATACCGGCGACGGCGCGCAGCTCGCTCACGCTCGCCATCGGCCGGTTGGCGGCGCGGTAGGCCGGTGTGCGGATGACATAGCTGTCGTCCTCGGCGCCATTCGGCCGCGGCACCTGGTCCGCGTCGAGCCAGTCGCCGATGGCCTCGGTCACGGCAATGGCCGTGGCCTGGTCCACCGCCAGGTCCTCGAAGCTCACCAGCAGGCGGATGAAGAACGCCTGCGCCGGCGTCCAGGACGGCAGGCCGCCGGCCTCCTCCGCCCCGTTGCGCGCGACGAGCAGGTTGAGGTTGAAGCGGCCCTGCAGGTCCTGCAGGTTGCCGGAAAGCCAGCCGCCCTCGTCGAGGGCGTAGGGCGCGCTCTCCTGCGCCCACAGCTCGTCGAGATCGTCCCGCGGGGCCTCGCGCTGCTGGTCGAGCTCGTAGTCGCGGGCGAGGGCGAGGGCAGCCAGCGCCTCGGCGCCGCGCAGGTAGGCCCAGGCCTGCTCCGCGAGCAGCTGGTTGCCGGCGCGGCGGTAGAACAGGCTGAACTCGCGCTGCAGCGCCACCAGCAGCACCGCGGCCAGGGCAAAGACCAGCAGCGCCACCACCAGGGCGACGCCGTCCTGCCGGCCGCCGCGGCGCGGTCGCCGGCGCAGCGACCGGCTAGGGCCTCGGCAGCGCATAGAGCCTCCGCAATTCACCCAGGGACGCCAGCTCCAGGTAAACCTCGAGGGCCGCCGGCGGGGGCGGCAACGGCGTATCGACGCCCACCTCGCGGATCCAGCTCCGCTCCCAGTCGCGGCTGTCGATGTCGCTGCCGCGGCCGGCGGTGAGCGTGTCCAGCCGGGGCAGGAAGCGCAGCTCCAGCCGCTCCACCCCGTCGAGGAGGCGCACGCGCTGCGGCTCGACGGAACTCGCCCGGTCGAGCACCGGCCAGGACAGGCGCCAGAGCGCGTCGCCGTCGAGGTAGTAGCTGACGCGCTCGAGGTGGCTGCGCGGCTGCTCCGCGCTCGGGTGCCAGCCGGTGCGCGTGAGCGTGAGCGGAAAGGGCGCAAGCGGACCGCCGCTCAGGGCCGGTTCCATTTCGCCGAACTCGTCGCGCACCGGGCGCGGCGCGAACTGCCGCAGGTCGCGGGAGAGGATCATGAGGGCCCGGTTCAGGTCCTCCGTGCGCCGTGCTACCGCGCGGGTCGCGTCCACCCCGTCGATCACCGCCGAAAGGCCCGCGTAGGCCGCGGCGGCGACAAAGGCGGTGACCGCGAGCGCGATCAGCACCTCGACCAGCGTAAAGCCGCGGCGGGCGCGGCGGCCGGCGGGTGAGTCAGGGTGCCGCGGCATCGGCGCCTCCCGGGTCATCGAGGTAGCCGACCAGCGTCACCAGGCTGTTGTCGCCGTCACCGGGCGCGAGACCCACGCGCACGGTCACGCGGTTGAAGCCCGGCACTTCCGTGCCCTCGCTGTCGAGCCACCAGTACCAGTCGCGGCCGGCCAGGCGCGCCTCGCCGCTCTCGCTGCCGCGCAGGAGCTGGCCGCGGGCGTCGGCGAGGAGGCGGACCTCGGTGAGCTTGTTGCCCGCCACCAGCCGCGCCAGGGACTTGTCACGGAGGTAGGCGGTCCCGTCCACCTGCTGGTCGAGGGCGAAGAGCAGCGCGGGCACTGCCAGCGCCACGATGGCGAGGGCGACCAGGACCTCGACGAGGGTGAAACCGTTCTGGCGATGCTCACGCATCCCCGGCCTCCAGCGGATCGTCGGTGACCTCGATGCGGCCGAGCAGGTCCCAGCGCAGCTGCCAGAGAAACTCGCCGGTCGCCCCGCGGCGGAAGGACAGGCTGCCCGGCGTCGCCTCGCCGCTGGCGTAGAAGATCACCTGGGGCACGGCGTCCGCGACGTTTCCCGCCGCGCCGCGGTCGAGCACCACCGGCACGCCCTCGAGCGACAGCTCGACGGCCAGGGCCGGCGGAAAGACCAGCGGTTCGAACAGCTCGCCGCCACTGCGCGGCCGCGCCCAGGGCCGGTCCTCGCCGCGTCGCGCAGCCTGCGGCCGGCTGCTTCCCGCGTCACCCTGGATGCTGTTGTCCCTGCTGCCGGCGACGCCGACGGGTACGGGGCCGCGCTCGCCGGGGAACTGTCGCTCGCGGAAGCGCAGCACCGTGACCCGCTCGCCGTCGCGCTGCTCCTCGCCCAGCAGCAGGCCGTGGTCGCGGCCGCTGAAGGCGGCCTCGTCCCGCGCGTAGGCGGCGACATCGGCGAGGAAGCGCACCTCCTCGGCGAGGCGCCGCTCCTCGGCGCCGCTGCCCGTGTTGAGGCTGGCCAGCGACACGATCACCACCACGACCAGCAGCACCACGAGCATCTCCAGCAGGCTGAAGCCGCGCTGGTGCCCCACGGCACTACTCCCTGTCGTCGCGCCAGTTACCGATATCCGCGTTCTGCCCCTCACCCCCGGAGAGGCCGTCGGCGCCCAGCGTGTAGATGTCCACCTCGCCGCGCTCGCCGGGGCTCAGGTAGAGATAGGGGCGGCCCCAGGGGTCCACGGGGACCTCGGCGAGGTAGCCGCCCTCCTTGAAGTTGCGCGGTTCCGGGTCGAGGGTGCTGGGCTCCACCAGCGCCTCGAGCCCCTGCTCCGTGGTCGGGTAGACGTAGTTGTCGAGGCGGTAGATTTTCAGCGCCGTCTCGATGGCCTTGAAGTCGGCCTGGACTTTCTGCACCCGCGCCTCGTCGGCCCGGTTGAGCACCGTCGGTGCCACCACGCTGATTAGCAGGCCCATGATCACCAGCACCACCAGGATCTCCACGAGGGAGAAGCCGGCGCTCTGCGACCGTATCGTCTGTCGGTTCATGTCGTTACCTTACCATCGTGTTGAGATCAAAAATCGGCAGCAGGATCGCCAGGACGATCACCAGTACCAGGCCGCCCATGACCACCACCATCAGCGGCTCGAACAGGCCCATGGCCGTACCCAGGGTCATCTCCAGTTCCCGCTCCTGGTTGGCAGCGCTGCGCTCGAGCATGGTCTCGAGCTCACCGCTGGCCTCGCCGCTGGCGACCATGTGCACCATCATCGGCGGAAACAGCTCGCTGCGGCCGAGGGCCTTGCTCAGGCTCGCGCCCTCCTGCACCCGCTCGGCCACGCGCAGGCTCTCGTCGCGCAGCACGAGGTTGGACAGCACCTGGCCGGCGATGCGCAGCGCCTCTAGCAGGGGCACGCCGCTCGCCATGAGGATACTCAGGGTCGAGGCGAAGCGCGCCGTGTCGACAGCGATCAGCAGCCGCGACAGCCCCGGCACCCTGAGCAGCCAGCGGTGCCAGGCCCGGCGCCTCGCCGGGGCGCGCAGGAAGCGGCGCAGCCCGACCGCGAGGCCGGCGAGCGCGAGGAACAGCCACAGGCCCCAGGCCTCGAGGAAGTCGCTGGTGAGGATGAGACCCCGGGTCAGCAGCGGCAGCTCCCGGTTGCTGTGCGCAAAGATGCCGATGAGCTCCGGCACCACGAAGACGAGCAGCGCGGTCACCACCGCCACCGCCACGGCGAGGAGGATCACCGGGTAGATCATCGCCATCTTCAGCTTCTGCGTCGTGTACTGGCGCTGCTCGGCGTAGTCCGCCAGCTGCGAAAGCACCGGGCCCAGGAAGCCGGCGTGCTCGCCGGCGTTGACCATGGCCCGGTACATCTCGCTGAACACCTGCGGGAACTCGCCGAGGGCATAGGCCAGGGTGTGCCCCTCGGCCACCCGGGAGCGCACCTGCAGCAGCAGCGCCTTGGTGCCCGCCTTGCGGCTCTGCTCGGCCGCGGCCTGCAGGCACTCGGCGAGCGGCAGGTTGGACAGCACCAGGGTGGCGAGCTGGCGGGTCAGCAGCGACAGGTCCGCCGGGCTGACCCGGGGCCCGCCCAGCCCGAGACCAAGCCCCTTGTGCAGGCGCGAGCCCTCGCCCCGGGACGGCGCGCGGTTCGCCGCGCTGACCTCCACCGGGCGCAGGCTCTGCGTGCGCAGCTGCTGGCGGACGGCGCGCTCCGAGTCGCCCTCGAGCACGCCGCGCACGAGCTTCCCGGCGGGGTTGAGGGCGCGGTAGCGGAAAGCGGGCACGGGCGCCTCAGGCCAGCGCGGTCACGCGCATGACTTCCTCGAGGCTGGTGTGCCCCGAGAGCACCCGCCGGCGCCCGTCGTCCTCGATGCTGGGGTACTGGCGGCGCGCCTCGCGCAGCATCTCCTGCTCGCTGGCGCCCTCGTGGATCATGGCCCGCAGCTGATCGCGGACCTCGATGAGCTCGTAGATGCCCATGCGCCCGCGGTAGCCGCTGTGATTGCAGTGGTCGCAGCCCACGGGGCGGAACACGCTGCGGCCGCGACAGTCGTCGCCGCCGAGCAGCTCCGCCTCGCTGTCGCTGAGCACGTGCGGCGCCTTGCATTCCGGGCACAGCACCCGGACCAGGCGCTGCGCCATGACCCCGAGAAGGCTCGACGACAGCAGGAAGGGCTCGATGCCCATGTCCTGGAGCCGGGTCACCGCGCCGATCGCCGTGTTCGTGTGCAGCGTCGACAGCACCAGGTGCCCGGTGAGCGAGGCCTGCACGGCGATCTCCGCCGTCTCGAGGTCGCGGATCTCGCCGACCATGACCACGTCCGGGTCCTGGCGGAGAATGGCCCGGAGACCCCGGGCGAAGGTCATGTCGACCTTCGGGTTGACCTGCGTCTGGCCCACGCCCGGCAGCATGTACTCGATCGGATCCTCGATGGTGAGGATGTTGCGCTCGGTCTCGTTGATGGCGGCGAGACCGGCGTAGAGCGTGGTGGTCTTGCCCGAGCCCGTGGGGCCGGTGACCAGGATGATGCCGTGGGGGCTGCGCAGCGCCCGGCGGAAACCGTTGAACACGGCCTCGGGCATGCCGAGCTGTGCCAGTTCCAGCTGCCCCGCCTGCTTGTCGAGGAGCCGCAGCACCACGCGCTCGCCGTAGGCCGAGGGAATCGTCGACATGCGGATATCCACGGCGTGCCCGGCGATACGGATGGAGATTCGCCCGTCCTGCGGCACGCGCTTCTCCGCGATGTCGAGGCGCGCCATGACCTTGAGCCGCGAAACCAGCAGGGGCCCGAGCATACGCTTCGGCGTCAGCACTTCATTCAGCACGCCGTCGATGCGGAAACGCACGCTGAGGCGGTGCTCGAAGGTCTCGATATGGATATCCGAGGCCTGCTCGCGCACCGCCTGCGACAGGATGGCGTTGATCAGGCGGATGATCGGCGCGTCGTCCTCGGCCTCCATGAGGTCGCCGGCGTCGGGGATCTCCTCGGCGAGGCGGCCGAGATCGACATCGGCGCTGATGTCCTCGGCCATCTGCACGGCCTCGCTGTTGCCGCGCTGGTAGGCCTGGCTCAAGCGCTGCTGGAACAGCGTCTCCTTGAGGGGCTGCAGGCGGAAGGGCCCGCCGATGACCCGGCGCAGCTCCACCAGCACGTCGTAGGCCGGCGAGCCGAGGTGGTAGACCACCGGCTCGTCGCCGTCCTCGA
>CAJWWA010000007.1 GCA_913048495.1 uncultured Halieaceae bacterium | reverse complement strand
CCCCGCGCGAGGACTTCCTCGGCATGCCGCTCCAGCTCGCTGTGCTCCGCGTCGAGCGCGTGCTCTGGGCGGCCATCGCCGCCGCCGAGGCAGACCCGTCCCTCGACATCGCGCTGGTCTCGAAGGTCTACCCGATGCGCAGCCACACGGTGGCGGCGGAGGGCGGCTGTGCCGGCGTGGTGCAGGACCACGACTCCATCGACCACCACTTCGACGACACCGTGTCCGGCGGCGACTGGCTCTGCGACCAGGACGTGGTCGAGTACTTCGTGCGCCACGCCACGGAGGAGAACCTGCGCCTCGAGCACTGGGGCTGCCCCTGGAGCCGCAAGCCCGACGGCCGGGTCAATGTCCGCGCCTTCGGCGGCATGAAGATCGAGCGCACCTGGTTCGCCGCCGACAAGACCGGCTTCCACATCCTGCACACGCTGTTCCAGGCTTCGCTCAAGTTCCCGTCCATCCGCCGCTTCGACGAGCTGTTCTGCACGGATCTGCTGGTCGCCGACGAGCGCTGCGGCGGCGTGCAGGGCATCCACATGGCGAGCGGCGAAACCGTCGCGCTCCTCGCGCCGGCGGTCATCATCGCCACCGGCGGTGCGGCCCGGGTCTACCGCTACAACACCAACGGCGGCATCGTCACCGGCGACGGCATGGCCATGGCATACCGCCAGGGTGTGCCCCTGCGCGACATGGAGTTCGTGCAGTACCACCCCACCGGGCTGCCGGGCTCCGGCATCCTGATCACCGAGGCGGCCCGCGGCGAGGGCGGCGTGCTGACCAACAGCGAGGGCTATCGCTACCTGCAGGACTACGGCCTCGGCCCGGAGACCCCGCTCGGCGCCCCGCAGAACAAGACCATGGAACTCGGGCCCCGGGACAAGGTGAGCCAGGCCTTCTGGCACGAGTCCCAGGCCGGGCGCACGCTCAGCTCGCCGCGCGGCGAGGCGGTGAACCTCGACCTGCGCCACCTGGGTGAGGCGCGCATCAACGAGCGCCTGCCCTTCATCCGGGAGCTCGCCCGCACCTACATCGACGTCGACCCGGTGCACGAGCCGATCCCGGTGCGCCCGACGGCCCACTACACCATGGGCGGCATCCAGACCGACGGGCGCACCGCCACCACCCTGCCCGGCCTGTTTGCTGCCGGCGAATGCGCGAGCGTCGGGCTCCACGGCGCCAACCGGCTGGGCTCGAACTCCCTGGCGGAGCTGTCCGTGTTCGGCCGCGTGGCCGGCGAGGAGGCCGCAGCGGTGGCGCGCAGCGGCAACACGCCGCCCGAGACGGACCTGCTCGCGCAGGCCCGCGACAACGCGGCCCGCTGGGATGCGCTGCGCGCCCGCCGCGGCACTGAGCGGCTCGCGGACCTGCGCAACGCCATGGCCGAGGCCATGGAGGCGGGTGTCGGCATCCAGCGCATGCCCGCAGCGATGGAGAAGACCGCTGCGACGCTCCGCGACCTCCGCGAGCGCTACGGCCGGCTGCACCTCGAGGACGACAGCGTGGCGTTCAACACCGAGTGGCTCTCGGCGATCGAGCTCGGCTTCCTGCTCGATGTCGCCGAGGCGATGACCGCGGCGGCGCTGGCCCGCCGCGAGTCCCGCGGCAGCCACCAGCGCCCCGAGGACTATCCGGCCCGTGACGACGCCGGCTTCCTCAAGCACAGCCTCGCCCACCATGGCGGCGCGGCCGCACCGACCGTCGACTGGCAGGACGTGAACATCACCCGATCGGAGCCCGGCGAACGCCTCTACGGCGGCGCCGCGCGCGCGAAGGAGGCGGCGCAATGAGCGACAGCATCGCCATCTACGTGGCGCGCTACCGGCCCGGCGAAGACGACGCGCCGACGGAGCAGCGCTACGACGTACCGCTGAGCGCGGACCTGTCGGTCCTCGAGGCACTCAACTACATCAAGGACGAGCTGGATCCGACGCTGTCCTACCGCTGGTCCTGCCGCATGGCCATCTGCGGCAGCTGCGGCGTCATGATCGACGGCGAGCCCCGGCTCGGCTGCAAGACCTTCCTGCGCGAGTTCGCGGGCCGCGGCGAACTGCACCTGCGGGCCCTGGATCACTTCCCGGTGGAGCGCGACCTCGTCGTCGACCTCGAGGGCTTCATGGGGCACCTGGAAACGGTGAAGCCGTGGATGTTCCACGAGGCCGAGCGCCCGGTCGCGGAGGGCGAATACCGGCAGACACCGGCGGAGCTCGAGCGCTACCAGCAGTTCAGCCAGTGCATCAACTGCGGCCTCTGCTACGCCGCCTGCCCGCAGTTCGGTCGCGACGACAGCTTCCTGGGGCCGGCGGCGCTGACCCTGGCGCTGCGCTACAACCTCGACTCCCGCGACGAGGGCAGTGCCGAGCGCATGCCCTTCCTCAACGCGGACGAGGGCGTCTGGCGCTGCACCTTCGTCGGCTACTGCTCGGAAGTCTGCCCCAAGGACGTGGACCCGGCCGCGGCGGTAAACCGGGGCAAGGTGGCCTCCACCATCAACTACGGGCTGAACCTGCTTCGACTGGCGGGAGGCAAGCGCGATGCGTAGACCCTGGCGGCCGGCCCAGCGCTGGAACTGGTGGCAGCACAACCCGGCCTACCGCCGCTACCTGCTGCGGGAGGCGACGGCCCTGCCGCTGTTTGTCTACGCCCTGGTGCTGGTTAGCGGCCTCTATCGCTACACGCAGGGGCAGCTCGCCTTCACCCGCTGGCTGGAAGCGATGCAGTCGCCCGGCTGGCTCGCGTTCCACGCGCTCGCCGCGGCCGCCTGCGTTCTGCACGCGATCACCTGGATCGAGCTCGTGCCCAAGCTGCTGGTGGTACCGGGCATCAGCGGGCCCACGATCAAGCGCGGGCACCAGGTCGCGGCGCTGATCGGGTCCGCGGTCATCGTCGGCGCGGCCCTCGCCAGCTGGCCCCTCGGGGGGGCAGGCTCGTGAAGCGCTCCAACGAACCCATCGCCTGGAGCCTCTTCGGCGCCGGCGGCATGCTGCTCGCGCTCATCGGGCCGGGACTGGTGTTCACCACCGGGTTCCTGCTCCCCTTCGGCGAGCCGGTCGCAACCTGGCACGCCGTGGATGCGTTCATCGCGCACCCGCTGGGCAAGCTTTTTCTCCTCGCGGTGATCGCGCTGCCGCTTTACCACACGGTGCACCGGCTGCATCACGGCCTGCAGGAACTGCACGTCCCCCTGCCCCACGGCCTGGTCGCACTGCTTTGCTACGGCAGCGCCACGGTGCTCACCATCGCCAGCGCCAGCTGGCTGCTGGTGCGATAGTGGCTCGCTCGAGTATGAGGCCTTTACAGATCGAGGGCGAAAGTGTGCGGCTACGCCAGTGGTGCCGAGGCGACTTCGATTTCTACTCCAGCTTCCTCTGCCAGGAAGCAACCGCTAAACACTACGGGGGGAAGCTGAACGAGGCGCAGGCCTGGCGACACCTGGCCAGCATGATCGGGCACTGGGAGCTCCGGGGATTCGGTGTCTGGGCTGTAGAGTGCTCATCTGATCATGGTCTCATCGGTTGCGCGGGCTATTGGCAGCCCTGGGACTGGGACGCTACCGAACTGGCCTTCTGGTTCACAGAAGATGCCTACGAGAAAGGATACCCGCCGGAAGCACTGGAAGCGGTGCTGGAGCACGCTTGCTGTTTTCCTGAAATAGGCCGTGTCGTGTGCTATATCGCACCGGAAAACAGGCACGCTCGAGCGCTCGTGGAATCAATGGGAGCCGTGGCAACCGGCACCATCAATCTTGGCGATTTCGGTGCTCATTGTGCTTACGACGTCCTGGTCGACCCAGCAGGAAAGGAATCGACCTGAGCCTGGAGGGCAGCCCTCTTCGACTCCCTCTCGTACGCAATTCTGCCGGAATCCCGCGCACAAACGCGGCGAGATTGCGAGGCGGGGCTTCCGTAAATATCACTCTGCGTCGTGGACGACACCGCCACGAACCAGCACTTCATCGTCGAGAAGGATTTCCGGCTGCAGAATAGTCCAGTCCCAATGCACGCTGGAGGCCGCATACTCCATGCTTGAACCGGCCGAGAGCAGTTTTCCGGCAGTGCTCATGTCACCCATACCACAGGTAACGGAACCGTAGATTCGCTCCCATTCCTGGTTCTGGCTGAGCATCGCATTGGGGTTGATGCCGATATTGAAGTGATTCGGGCCTTCCCAGGCACCGTCGTCGCCAAGCGTCTCCAGCCAGCGGCGCACTCGATTGGCCAGGTTGCGGTCACCCTGCAGGTCCACAAGCCGGCTGTTCTCGAAGGTCAGCCGCAGGTCCTCACGGGGGCACTCATGGTAAACCTGGTGCCACAGCACCACGCCCTCTACGCAGACGGTTCCGTTGGCGCGGCCTTTCGGAATCATGACCCCCGGCTGGGCGGGCGGCATGATCTCGTAGTTGCTCTTGAACTCTCCCTTGTCAGGGTCCCAGAGGAAGCCGTCTACCGGCTCGCCCCGCAGGCCGGAAATATCGATTTCCAACAGGTCCGAACCGCCCGTTATGAGGCTGATCTTCGATGCTTCGGTAAACCTTTGCGCGATGCGCCCGGCGCTGCGTCGGAGCGCGTGGATATCAACGTCACGGATGTTGCGGATCAGCATGTCATCAAGGTAGGGACCACCGATCCCGTCGCCCGGCATCAGCACCCGAGCACCGCGGTCCATGGCAGCGGAGATAAACTCCGCGTAGCCCACGGCAAGGTCGATGATCAGGTTCGCCTCCAGCGCCGCTGCTGCCACCATTGAAGACCAGGAAGCGCCCGGCTGGTAGGTGGGCCCGCCGTAGGGAATCGAGGCCTCGATGACGACGGCTTCTGCGCCCAGCGTCATGGCCATTCCCTGGAAGGCTGCTACCAGCTCGAAAGGTGTGCGGGCATCGCTGATCACCAGCACTTTCTCCCCCGGCTGCAGGTTGCACATCTGGGTATAGAGCGTATGGACGACAGGCAGCAGATCAGGCTTCAGGCGAGAAGCGGTGTCGGGTGAAATGTGCGCCATGAAGTATCCTCGCAGCAGGCAAAAGTTAAGTATTTACTACCTTTAAGGGAAGTATTTACTCCCTTATTGACTCGACGTCAAGTACACTACCCGACCATGGCCAACGCGAAGCCCTCCAAAGCTCTCCAACGCCGGGCCGAACCCGTGCAGGCCCGTGCCCGGGAAACCTGGCACCTGATCATCGAGACCGCTGCGCAGCTGCTCGACGAGACCGGCATTGACGGCTTCAACACCAACCTGCTGGCCGAGCAGGCCGGGCTGCGGGTGCGCACTGTCTACCGTTACTTCCCCAACAAGTACGCAGTCATTGCGGCGCTGACCGAGCAGTTGGCGGTACAGTGGAACAGCTGGAACGAGCCCTTCTATGCTGCCCTGGCAGACCGCAGCGTCGACTGGCGACCGGTGCTGCGCAGAACCATCGACAACTGGATGCGCAAGGCGAATAAAGTACCAGGCAGCGTGAGCGTACTGCAGGCGATCAACGCCACTCCGGAACTGAGGGACTTACACCAGTCGATTTTCGAAGAAATGTGTGCGCGCTTCAGCAGCGCGCTGGTCGCGCGCGGCTGCCGGCATTCAAGAGCGCAGCTGCAGGCAGTCGCGCACGCTGCTGTCAGCGCGCTGAATGCAGGTGGCGACACTTTCTTCCAGCTCCGGGGCAATGAAGCACAGCGTTATCTGGAAGAACTGTACGCCATGCAGGAAGCCTATCTCGCCCGGTATCTCGATTGACTCCACCGACAGCGCCCTCGAAGCACACAGGGCGGTTTATCACCAGCAAAGTCCGCGCGGCCCGGGCGACCCCGTCGGGATCTGGTCGAGTTAACGGGTAGGACGCTCGCAGAATCCCCTGCAGCCTGTGCCGGATTTACTGCATCGCCAGATAGGCTCGCCATGAGCCCAGGGAGCTGATATCCGTGGCTCCCTCCAGCCCCGCTGGCTCGCACAGGAAACCACTGACCCAGCACCCGGACTCCAGCTCGACCTGACCGATGCCCAGCGGTCGCGGAATCGCTGCCACGAAGCTGCCGAATTCAGTGGCTGGCAGAGACCAGACTTCGACCTCGATAGCGGTGCCGGCATTTTCGTCGCGCAGCAGCCCCGGCCGCAGGGGAGGTCCGCCGGGCAGGGCATAGAGCCGGTAGCAGCTCATCGTCAGGGTCTTTTCAACGAGCTTCCCGCCCCGCTCGACCAACTGCCAGTTCAGGGGAAGACCGTCCAGATGAGCGCCGCACACGGCGACATCGACGCGGGCGGAATACCGGGAAGGCGATGGTGTAACAAGCGCAGGAACCTGCCCGGTCGCACCTGCGGGCAGCCCCTGGCTGGCCTGCCACCATTCAGCAAGACCCAGCAGCGCCTGGTCGCGCATGGCCGGGGCTGCGAGCGTGACACCAAAGGGCCGGCCGGCAGTATTCATACCCGCCGGTACCGCTACACCGCAAAGATCCAGCAGATTCATGAAATTGGTGTAGAAACCCATACGGGTATTCAGGGCAAGCGGCTCCGCCAGCACCTCCTCAATGCGGTAGCTGGTCGGTGCGGTGGGCAACAGCAGCGCGTCTATGCCGTCGAAGAGCCGCTCGGCGGCAACACGGCAGCGCTGCAGGGCATAAGCTGCGCGCCAGGCATCCACGGTGCGCAAATCGGGCGACGGCTCGAGGATAGCGCGCACGGCGGGGTCCATAGCATCACCGAGCTGCTCGAAAACGTCCTCAACCGCGAGATACCGTTCCGCAACCCAGGGACCATCGTAGAGCAGGCGGGCCGCTGCAAGCAGTGGCGCGATATCGACCTCCTCCGTCTCCGCACCGAGTTCAATCCATGCCTCCACCGCGGCGGCATAGCAGCCCGCATTGCCAGTGTCGCCGAAGAATTCAAGCTGTGATTCGATCGGTACGCCCAGCCGAAGGGTGCCCGTCGGCAAACCCGCGGCTCGGACCGAGTTGGAAAAGGGATTTTCGCGAGACCAGGGGTCTTCCCGATCACGGTCTACGGCCACCTCGAAAACCCGCCTGGCATCGGCTGCAGTAAGTGCGAACACGCTGGGACAGTCCAGCGAGCGGCAGGCGGGCACGATGCCGCTCATGGAAAGCAGGCCCCGGCTGGGCTTGAGGCCAACGACGTTGTTCAACATGGCGGGCACGCGCCCTGACCCCGCCGTGTCTGTGCCAAGCGAGAAGCTGGCGAGGCCGAGCGCCACACCCACCGCTGAGCCCGCACTGGAGCCGCCGGCAATCCACCCGGGATCCAGGGCGTTGCGGCATACGCCCCACTGGGGCGATCTCGTGCCCACCAGCCCGGTAGCGAATTGATCCATGTTGGTCTTGCCGATTGGAATCGCACCTGCGTCCACAAGGCGCTGGACGACGAACGCGCTGCGGTCCGGGGTGTAGGCGAAAGGTACGCAGGCCGCGGTGGTCGGCATGCCGGCCACATCGATGTTGTCCTTCACCAGGAACGGAATGCCGAAGAGGGGCAGGGACTCGGGCTCAGCATCCTCCAGCCTCGACAGCCAGGGCATCAGGGCGTCTATTTCGGGGCGGAAGGTGAAAATATTCCTGTCCTCAAAGCGGGCCGCCCTGGCAAGCGCATCCGCAATGACCTGCCGCGGCGTAAAGCACCCTTTCCGGTAGCCGGCTTCAAGCTTTGGAATATCGGGCAGTGTAGGCAGCCCGCTCATACCATGGGCTCCAGGTAGACCAGCGACTGACCCGGCAGCACCGCCGTTCCCGCAGCTCGCGCGATGTGCCGCACCGTCCCGGCCACCGGCGCCTTCACCTCGATCTCCATCTTCATGGACTCGAGGATCAGCAGGCACTCGCCCGCCTCGACGCGTTGCGCCGTGTCGACGACCACCTGCCATACGCTGCCCGACACCGGACTTTCGATTTTCCGGAAGTGCGCCGGCATCGGCTCCTCGGCCGGGGGCCTCGGCACTTGGGCCGGCTCATAGTGAAACTCCCCTGCCGCCTTCCAGGCATTCAGCTCCGCATCGAAGGCCCGGTTGCGCGATGCCTCGAAGGCCTCGATCCCTGACCGGTTAGCCGACAGGAACCGGTCGTAGGCCTCGAGGTCAAACTCGGCCTGCTCCACCTGCAGCGGGTAGTTCCCCACCAGGAAATCTGCCCGGATCTGCTGCAGTTCTTCGGCACTGACCTCGAAGAACCGCAGCTGGTCGAAAAACTTCAGCAGCCAGCGGCGACTGAATTCCGGTGTAGAGCGATAGCGGTTCCACATCTGCAGGGTGCGACCAACGAACTGGTAGCCCCCGGGGCCTTCCATACCGTAGACGCAGAGGTAGGAGCCGCCGATACCCACGGAGTTCTCCGCCGTCCAGGTCCGCGCCGGATTGTACTTGGTCGTTACCAGCCGGTGCCGCGGATCCAAAGGCGCAGCTACCGGGGCGCCGAGATAGACGTCACCCAGGCCCATGACGAGATAGCTTGCGTCGAAAACGATCCGGCGCACGTCGTCGACCGAGTCCAGCCCGTTGATGCGTCGGATGAACTCGATGTTTGAAGGATACCAGGGCGCATCGGCACGGACCGACTTCTGGTACTTTTCGATAGCCGCGTGACAGGCCGGGTCGTCCCAGGAAAGTGGTAGATGGATGATGCGGGAACTAACTGTTTCGGCGGGTTGCTCGGCCACGGTGAGGATGCGATCCACCAGAGCCTGCAGGAGACGCGGTGCCTCTACCGCCAGCGGCGAATAGCGAACCTGCAGGCTTCGTATCCCCGGCGTGAGCTCGAGCATGCCGGGTAGCGGCTCCTGCTGCAGGGATAGCATCAGCCGGTGAGCGTGGAAACGCAGGCGGATATCCAGCACCGGCGGCCCATACTCCACCAGCAACCAGCCATCACCACTGCGCCGTACCGTGATAGCGACACCGTTGGCCTCGAAGCGGTGCATTTCCGGTTCAACTGCCGGTGCGCGGACGAGTCGCGAGGGGATCGCCCGCAGCTCCGCAATCTCACGCTTTTGCCGTTCGAGCGCGGCCACAGCACCTTCAAGCGTAACCGGGACAAACCGTACCAGGTCGCCAGCGGACAGCCGACCGATCTTCCACAGATCCGCCTCGATAACCGTCGCGGGACAGACGAACCCCCCCAGCGAGGGGCCATCGGGTCCAAGTATTACCGGCATGTCTCCGGTAAAGTCTATCGTGCCAATGGCATAGGCGTTGTCATGGATATTCGAGGGGTGCATGCCCGCTTCACCGCCGTCGCTTCGGGCCCAGTCGGGCTTCGGGCCCACGAGGCGAACGCCCGTGCGGCTGGAGTTATAGTGCACCCGCCAGTCGGCGCTGTAGAACGCCTGCAGGTAATCCTCGCTGAAGTACTCGGTACTCCCCTGGGGACCGGGAATTACGTGCAGCTGCCATGTCTCACTGTCTTCCGGGGTCAGCGCCTCGGGCAGTATTACTCCCGGTTTAGCGGAGCCATGAGGGCAGGACAGGCGCAGGACATCACCCGCGCGAAGCGCACGACCCGCGTGACCACCAAACCGGCCGAGGGTGAATGTGCTCCGCGAGCCGAGGTACTCGGGACAGTCAAGGCCTCCCTCCACCAGCAGGTAGACACGGACGCCGCGGCCGCGCGGAGAACCGATCCGCAGCGTCTGCCCGGCCTGCGCGCACACCACCTGCCAGGGAGCAACGGCCTCATCATCGATGAAGGCCTCGAAAACACTGCCGGCGAGCACGAAACAGCGCGGAGACCGGAAGGCAAGTTCAGGCCCCTGCAGGGTTATCTCGAGGCCTGCAGCATTTTCGGGATTGCCCAGCAGACGATTGCCCAGCCGGAAACTCAAACTGTCGAAGGGTCCCGAGGGCGGTACCCCGACGCCCCAGTAACCGGTTCGGCCGGGGTAGTCCTGGACCGTCGTCAGCGTGCCGCCGGAGATGACTTCGATGGCCTGCGACGGCACCCTGATGCCAGCGAGCGTCGAAGTCAGGCACCGGCCCTCGCGCACCGGCTCTGATCGCAGCAGCGCGCCCAGGTAAGCGAGATTCGTTTCGATACCGCTTATCCGGCTCGCCTCTACCGACTCCAGCAACCGCTTGAGGCTGGTCTCACGATCCTCCGCCCGCACGATGAGCTTTGCCAGCATGGGGTCGAACAGGCCGCTCACCTCGACCCCGGTCTCGATCCAGTGATCTACCCGCAGCGCTCCGCCCACGGGCTCTGGCAGACTGACCTCGGTTAACAGTCCCGCACAGGGCTGGAAGTCCTTCCAGGGATCCTCGGCGTAAACACGCGCCTGGATGGCGTGTCCGCGCGGAGCGAGTCCCGCCGCCAGCGTGGTGAGTTCAGGAAGGACACCCTGTCCCAGTTCGACCATCCAGCGCACGAGGTCCACACCCCAGACTTCCTCGGTCACGCCGTGTTCGACCTGCAAGCGGGTATTCACCTCCAGGAAATAGAATTCACCCGTGTCATCATCGAGAATGAATTCAACGGTGCCGGCGCTGCGGTAGCTCACTGCCTCCAGCAAGCGCACAGCTGTGTCGTGGAGACGCTGGCGCTGGGCAGCGTCGAGACCCGGCGCCGGTGTCTCCTCGAGCACTTTCTGATTGCGCCGCTGGGCAGAACAGTCCCGCTCTCCGATAGCCAGGGCCCGGCCCGCGCCGTCGCCAAAGACCTGAACCTCAATATGCCGGGCCCGCTCGATGAACTTCTCCAGAAAAAGTGTGGAGTCTGCAAAGTTACTGCGACTCACCTGCCGCACCGAATCCCACGCTCGATTCAACGCATCGGCATCGCGACAGACGGCCATTCCGATGCCACCGCCGCCGGCCGAACTCTTGAGCATTACCGGGTAGCCGATATTCCCGGCGGCAGCCAACGCCTCCTCGACGGAGGCCAGTTCGCCAGTGCCGGGGACAAGGGGCACACCGCTGCCCCGGGCGAGTTCGCGCGCACGGTGCTTGAGGCCGAAAGCCTCGATCTGCTGCGGCGTGGGGCCGAGAAAAACCAGGCCCGCGGCCTCGCAGGCCCGGACAAACTCGGCGTTCTCGCTGAGAAAACCGTAGCCTGGGTGCACTGCCCAGGCCCCGGCCTCCAGCGCAGTCTCGATAAGACGACCGGCATTCAGGTAAGTGTCCTGCACGCTGCCCGAGCCCAGGGAGAAGTGCAGCGGCGACTGCTGCACGTGCAGGGACTCGCGGTCCGCTTCGTGGTAGACCACCACCGGGTCGATGCCCATATCCCGCAGGGTGCGCTGGATGCGCACGGCGACAGCACCTCGATTGGCAATGAGCACCCGGCTGGCGGCTGACGACTTATTCATCCCAGACAAGCACCTCGAGCGGTGTTGGATTGAATCCGCTGCAGGGGTTGTTGAGCTGCGGACAATTACTGATCAACACCAGCACGTCCATCCTTGCCACCAGCTCCACATACTTGCCGGGACCGGATATGCCATCGTCGAAATGGAGCCCGCCATCCGGCGAGACCGGTACGTTCATGAAAAAGTTGATGTTATGCGTGATGTCGCGCTTGGACACGGCGAACTCCGGCCGCTGCGAGATCGCGAACATCCAGTTGTCGCGACAGGAGTGCATGCACTTTCGGTCGTGAGCGTAGCGAACGGTGTTTGACTCACCCGCGCAGGCTCCGCCCAGCGTGTCATGCCGTCCGACCGTGTCCGCGGTAATCTCAAGCAGCGGGTTGCCCCGGGTGCTTAGCAACACGCTTCCGTACCCGAGGTAGATATTGCCCTGCCCGCGCACGGTGTCTACAGCGGAGTAGCGCTCCGCGGGATCCGCCGCCGAGAAAAACAGGACATCTGCCGCCTCGTTTCCCTCGATATCAACGATGCGGAGCGTCTGCCCCGAGGCAATCCGCTCAAACCAGAAGTCCCCCGCGTCTATGCGCTTTCGAAACCGGGCCCCGGCGGCGTCCAGCCTGCTCTCCTGCAACACGTCAGTAACCTCCCTGCAAGTGATAGATCGCGTTGTTCTGGAAGCCGCGTCGGTTTTCCTCGCAGTGGTTCAAGCAGGGATCATCTTTAGAGGGCGGATCGGCCCTCAGCACTTCAAAGGCCACCGGGCGCCGGGGGTATTCCGGCGAGGGATTCAGCGGGTGCGGACAGCTGTGCATGATCACCAGCGAATCCATCTCAAAGCGAAGTTCGACAGCGCTGCCAGGCCCGCTGTAATCGGTCACATAGGACAGGTTTCCGGCCTCATCGGTAAGCACCTTGCTGAAGAAGTTGACATTCGCCGCGAGGTCTCTTTCTCCCAGGCCGTGCTTGCCGAGCTCAATCAGAAAGGCATACTCCCCGCTAACAGAGCGCTCATTGCGGGCCTCCTGGAAGGTGCGCACCTCGTACTTCTCGTGCAGCGCACGCTCGCTCAGATTGCCGCAAACCGTATCGTGCCCCGAAAGATCATCGGATATTAAAGAGCAGAAGATACGGCCCATATCGGAAAACAGGCAGTTGCCCTGCCCCAGGCGAAAGGTGTGCTGGCACTTGAGGGTATCCGGGGCGTTGTAGCGTTCAAGCTTGTCCAACGGGTTGTAAAGCAGCATCCCCAGGTTGGCACCGCCTTCGATGTCGACAAGCCGCAGCCTGGTGCCGCGGCGCATCACCAGCGACCAGTGAGAGCCGCCCTCCAGCCGGTCGGCATAAAGGCATTCAGCCTCTGGCGTAACGCTAACCACAGTGTTATCCCCTATTTGCGACTCACGGCAGAATATTGTCTGGCGCGAAACCAGCAATTAACATCACTTTTTCTTCAACCCCACATCCACTTAGCGGAAAGCGGTCATCTCTGGGAAACTGACAAACATGCTGGGGCAGATTCACGACAGCGATATCAAGCTGCTCAGGATCTTCCAGGTCATTGCCGAGTGCGGCGGTTTCTCGGCGGCCCAGGCGCAACTCAATGTCAGCCAGTCGGCCATCAGCACCCAGATGGCACAGCTCGAGGTGCGCCTTGGATGCCGCCTCTGCGAACGCGGTCGCGGCAACTTCGAACTGACTGAGGATGGCATCGCCGTGCTTGAGGCCAGTGAGAAGCTGTTTGCCGCGCTTGAGGATTTCCGCAACGACGTAGCGGAAGCCCGCGGACGGCTTACCGGGGAACTCAGGCTCGGCCTTATCGACAATACGGTCACCCACGAGGACAGCCGTATACGCGACGCCATTGCTGCCTTCTCCGAGGCGGCCCCGGATGCCAGGATCAACATCTATGTGGGAGGCGCGGTAGAACTGGAACAGCAGGTGCTGGACGGGCGCCTGCATATCGCAGTCGGGTTGTTCCACCACCAGCTGGAGAGCATCGACTACATACCGCTGTTCGACGAGGAGCACCTCCTCTACTGCGCCAGGAAACACCCCTTTTTTACGCGTGATGACGACGCCATCACCGAGGAAGAGTTCGGCAAAGCCGGCTATGTGACCTGGGGCTATGTTGAGGGACTCGACGGCTGGGAAGCGCCTTTCTCCTTCAACGAGGTCGCCGCCTCACCCTACATCGAGGGTGTTACCTACCTGATCCTCTCCGGAAAGTATCTCGGCTACCTGCCGACCCATTACGCCGATTTATGGCAGCAACGCGGCGAACTGCGGGCACTGCTGCCGACCAGGCTCCGGCGCAGCTTCGGTTTCTGCCTTGTCAAGCGCAAATCCGGAAGGCTCTCCAACCTGTCGCGTCTTTTTCTCGACAAGCTTGGCGTCAACGCGGAATGAAGGGATGATCGCTCACGATCAGACGGGTAGCCCCGCTGCCGCCAGCACCTCCCGTAGCGGCGCAAGCTCGCGTTCATAGCGGCGCCAAAGGCCCACCGATGATCGGTAGACCGGCCTGCGCACCTGCGCAGCGCTTCCCGTGGTGCTTGCCTGCCGGTTGGCGTGAAACTCGATGCAGGCTTCTTCCCACGTGAGGTCGAGGGCATCAATCAGTGCGCGTGCCTGACCCGGCAGGTCCTCGACAACGTCTTCGTAACGGATCTCGTAGAGAGCGCCGCGGGGCAACACCTCCCGCCAGTGCGCCATGAGCGACCAGTACTCGGCGTAGTACGCGCCGAGTTCCCGAAGATCGTAGGAGAAAGGATAGCCATTGCGAAACAGGTACTTGTAGATTGCGTAGCAGGCATCCATCGGGTCCCGGACGACATGCACGATCTTGGCATTCGGCAGCGCCGCGTGTATCAGACCCACGTTCAGGCAGTTGAGCGGCAGTTTGTCCACAAACCGCGCTGAACCGTCACGAGCCTTGTCCACCGCAGCCATGTAGCGCGCTCCGAGCGTATGCATGGGAAGCTCAAGGCTGCGTTCAGCCAGGGCAAGGCGGTCTACTTGAGCGGCATTCCGCTCGCGGACGAGACGCACCATTTCCGCGGAAAAGGTGCTCACCTCTCCAAGGTTCTGCACCTGGCTGTGGGCCGTAATGATGCGCTCGACCAGCGTGGAGCCGGTGCGGGGCATACCCAGAACGAAGATCGGCTCACCGGTGCAGAGTCCACCCCCCTCGAGCGAAGCCAGCGCCTCCCGGGTGAATGCGGACTTCAGTGTCGGAAAGATGCGGAGATCGTCTGCATGATCGTAACGCGTATGCTGACGCTTCAACGTGGCTCCGCGCCGGAGCGCGGCAAAAGACTCGGACCAGCGACCAAGGTCTTCGTACTCGCGTGCGATCGCGTAGGCAACCTGTACCGCACCCCGCCAGTCCTTGATGCCCTCGCGCTCCAGGCGTTCCAGCGCCGCAAGGTGGTTATCATGCTCTGCCCAGGTGCGCAGCGAAGAGCGAAGCCCGATGGTTTCGTAGTCTGCGGGATCCAGATGGATCGCTTTGTCTGCAGCGCGCTCGGCGTCTTCCAGACGACCCAGGAAGCGGTATACGGCTGCCAGGCCTCGCCACGCATCGGCCGAATCCGGTGCCTGACGGCTTGCCTGGTCGTAGACAGAGAGGGCCTGCTCATGGCGTTCGCAGCGAACCAGCACGCCACCCAGTACCAGCAGGTGATCCAGTCGTCGCAGAGGGCATGCAAGAGCAAGTTCGGCGGAAACCAGCGCTTCCTCGGCATCGCCCGTCAACAGGTAGCATCGTGCCCGCTGGATATGCCGCTCTGGCAGGCCGGGGTCGAGGGCGAGGGCCCGATCCACCGCCGCTCGGGCCGCTTCCGGCCGCCGCTCACGAAGCGCAAGTTCGCCATCGAGTGCCCAGATGTCGCCGTTGTCCGGGCCCTGCCCTTTGAGCGAATCAATGGCCCGCCGCGCAACCTTTATGCGGCCCGCCTGCAAAAGGCCGGCTACCGCACGTACCTGCGTCTCGAGGCTCTGGTAGCTGTCTTGAGCGTCATTCACCGCCGGAGTCCCACACAGGACGTCGGGAGTATCGACGCCCTGCCGATTACTCCCAGAAGTAGCTGAATCGTAGGCCGAAGGTGCGCGGCCTCGTCACTCCCCGTGCCTGGTCACGAGGGCCGTAGGCATCCTCCGCTGTTACAAGTGTTTCCCCGCGTTCATTGCCCAGATTCTCACCGAACAGCCAGACGCGGTACGGTCCGGTCTCCCAGCTTACCGAGGCATTCCAGATCGTGAAAGCATCAAGCTCTGCAAAGTTCTCGAGCGGGTAATTCGGCAGGTCACGGAAGTTGCTGCGGGTCTCCCCGCGGTAAGAGGCGTCCAGGTGAAAAGTTAGCGTGGAATCGCCGAAACCAACCCGGTAGTTCGCCGCGCCGAAAAATTCGTGCTCTGGAACCGCCGGCAGCGACGTGCCTGCTTCGATCACAGAGGAGGGGTCCCCCGCCACAAAATTGAAGTCTTCGCTGATCTCCGCATCCACGTAGAAATATCCCAGCGTAAAGTCGAAACTGCTGCCGAGGTAACCGCTCAGTTCGAGCTCCAGACCCTTCGATTCCGCCCCGGGCACATTGTCGATATAGGCGATTCCGAAAGGTGAAGCGAGCGTTGCCTGAAAATCGTCCCAGTCCATGTAGAACGCGGTCGCGGTATAGGTGAAACGATCATCGATCGTGCCCTTGATACCCACCTCATAGTTATCAACGACATCCGGCTGAAAATCGAGGATTGCCGAGTTGTCGTTCCCAAAGGGGTCGGTTTCGGGGAGCTGGTTGGCCCCGCCAGGCCGAAAACCCTCGGCGAAGGTCGCGAAGATCAGCATGTCGTCAGAAACTTCGAACGAGGTGTTGAACTTCAGGATCTCCTCGTCCACTTCGTACTCGGTCGGGTTGATGCCACCGAGCAGAAAATCATCGGTCGCCGTGCCGTAGTAGTAGTACTCGAACGTTCTCGACGCGTAAGGAAGCGGTATGCCGGAGGATCCGTCCAGTTCCTGGTCAAAAACCCGGATTCCGCCGGTAACCTGCCAGCGGTCGGTGACATGCCAGGTTACTTCAGCAAAAGCGGCCAGGTCGGTGAACTCCTGGTTTGTTCCCCCGCGCGCCAGCACGTCGGTAAAATCCACCGGTGCGGGTGTGCCGAAATAGGCGTTGGTGTAGTCGTTCAGTCCAGAGGCGATCTGCAACATGGTGAAATCAAGCTTGTTCTCCATGTAGAAGACACCCGCCACCCAGTCGATGGGGCCGTCCCCCGTGGATACAAGACGCAGTTCCTGGGTGAAGGTCTCAGTGGACTGACTGCGGCTCAAGGGGGCAAACAGACGCGGGAAGCCGAAGTAGTACTGCGGCAAATTGGTGCGCAAAAAGCCGGAGGAATCCGAAACGCTGTCGATGTCGATTTCTGTATAGCCTGTAGCAGAGGTCAACCGCGCGAACCCCAGGTCCGCCTGCACATCGAGATTGATGAGGGAAAGTTCACCGTCCTGTGGATCAGTGAAGGCCTTGTAGGTCTTGTAATCCTCTCCGTCCCCGAAAAAGCGATTGTCTTCGTAGCGGTTGTCGACCTCGACTTCCTGAAAATGGTAGTTCAACGTGGCTTCGATAAGGTCGCTGGGGCGGAACAACAGGCTGCCGCGGAAATAAGTCTGTTCGGATTCGTTGGAATCCTTGATGACCCCGCCGCGAATCGCCGGACTGCCAAGAATGTCGTCCGGATCCTGCAAGACGATTTCACCCGGGTTGCGCGGCGTTCCGGTCTGCTCAATAAGGTCAACGGCGTCGATAAAACCGGCAAGCCGCTCCTGTCCGAAGTAACCGCGGAAGGCCAGCTGCTCGGACAGGGGAAGGTTAACGACGATATTGCCGTCATAGTTGAGATCACCTGACTCCTCGGTCTGGGAAAACTCACCCATGAGCTGGACCGTAGTTTCATCCAGCCGCGGCGCCTCGGGCATGAAGCGGATGGTACCGCCAACCGAGCTCGCGCCGTACAGCGTGCCCTGGGGTCCACGCAGCACTTCGACTCTGGCTATGTCCACCAGTTTCATGGGGAAGAACATCGGCACCTCGCCGAGGTACGTTGAAACGGTAGCCTGGCTGATGCGGGGGTTGTCATCCTCGTTGCCGGCCGCATCGACGTTCATACCACGCAGATTGTAGGTATTGCGGTTGCCCGACACCCGCGGCCCCTCGTTGAGAATAGTCAGGCCCGGGACCAGTCTGACCAGCTCCACAACATCGGAAATGCCGGCCGCGCGCAGCTGTTCGCCAGTGACCACGTTGATGTTGTAGGGGATGTCCTGCACCGTTACCGCGCGGCGAGTTGCGGTAACGAGTACCTCCTCAAGCCGAGCCTCCTGTGCAACCGCAGGGGGTTGCTGGAGCGCCAGGGCGACCCCCAGCGCTATTGGCGTCTTCCGCAGGTGGCGGTTTAGTTGGTGAAATACTGGTTGCATCTGGGCGGCCCCGGTTCGAGTAACAGTAATGGAAAAAGGTTCATCTCCTGACTCTCGATCAAACTAGCCGCCCCGGCAGCGCCCGGTAAATTCGTTTTTGCTCAAGCCGACATTGTCTAAAGCTGAACGAGCGGCATCTGCACCTAGCTGGTGCCTGGCGCACCTTGGCGGAGCAGTACGGACTCCATTGCAAACGACTTCATCAATTGAACAAGCGGGCTTTTGAATCGGGGCATGGGTTCCCGGCCAGCCGCAGGCTATCCTGCCGCAAAAGCAGCGACTCCACCGCAGCCGCCGGAAGAGCAGACACCCGCTAAGGGTCGGTCCGGGCCTGATCGAAGCGAAGGGGGTAACGGAATGCCGCGCGTCATCTCAAGCAATCGGGGCCTGCAGGAGTACGCCCACCACTCGAGGGTCACCAGCGCTATGAGGAAGTGGCAAACCTTGGTTTTGCTGCCCGTGTCAGCAGCAGGGCGGTAGTCGTACCATGCGCGGTCATGTGCTGCACAGGATAGCAGCAATCCTCCTTCTTGGAGGCCTGTGCAATGTCTACATGGCGGCCGCACCGTCCTTCGTCGGCGCGCTTGTGGATTACCAGGGCTTCAGCGAGGCCTTCGCGGGACGGCTCATTTCCTACAGCAATATTGGAGCCACACTCGCTAGTCTCCTGGCGATACTTGTCATTCACCGGGGCGGCTGGGACCTTCGCAGGACGATTGCCGGTTGCATGCTGATCGTGATCGTAACCAGCTTAGGCGCTGCAACACTCAGCCCCTGGCCGTGGCTGCTTAGCATCAACTGGTTCGTCAACGGTATCGCAGCGGGTCTTTCGTTCACCGTGTGCGCTGTGGCTCTCATGACGATGCCCTGGATGGAGCGCACCTATGCCGTGCTGTGCGGGATGCCCTTCATCCTCGGCGGAGCGGGCCTGGCCGGCCTGCCCACGTTGTATCGTTCAATCGGTCTGGAGGGTGTTTTTGGCGGTATTGCGCTACTCGCCCTGGTTGCGCTGCCAATGCATCGGCTCTTCCCCATCGGCGTTGGACCTCGCAATGCAGTATCGGCGCCGACCCGCGATCAGTTCCCCGCCATAGCTATTCCGGTTACCGCGATCATGGTGGCGCTCTTTCTGTTCAACGCGGCCAACACCGGCGTCTGGGTATACCTCGAGCGTATCGGGGTTTCTCTGGGCCTCTCTCCAGAGGACTCTGGCGCGATACTGGGACCCGGACTCGCCGCGGCACTCATCGGCATGTGCGGCGCAGGGATACTGGGCGACAGGCTTGGCCACGTGATTCCGATCATTGCCGGACTGATTGCCATCACGCTCGCCACTGTTGCGCTTGCCGCGTTCACCTCACCGCTTGTTTTTGGGGTCGCGTCAGCAGTGTTCAACGCGAGTATCACCTTCGTCGTGCCCTACTTCGTGGCCTTTGCGGCACTCCTTGCGCCCTCTGGACGCGCGGTTGCTGCAGCAAACTTCCTGCTGATGGCCGGGTACTCCCTGGGTGCCCTGGTCGCGTCTTACCTGCTGCATGGCGATAGTTTCAGCCGGCTTTACTTCACGTCCATTGCCGGCTTCGCTATCGCGCTGGCGCTCACGGCGCTGGTCAAACGATACGACATCAAACGTCTTGACGACGATTCCCGGGCCGGGACCGCCACCTGAGCGGGCTCAGGTTTCAGCGACGATAAAGCCGTCCCTGCAAACCGGCGCGCTATCGAGCAGCAGCGTCGGCCGCATGAGCAGAATGTCCCAGTGCATGTGAGATATGTTCGGCTCCAGATCCGACCCGTGCCACATCCTGGTCAACAAGCTGCTGTCGCCAATGCCACAACAAACGGTTCCGCGGAGTTTCTCGAACTCTGGATGCTGCGTCAGCATTGCGCGCGAGTTCAGGCCGAGGTTCAGATGCACAGGGCCATATTGCGCCGAATCATCGGGCTGCTCGTCGAACCAGTGCCGCAAGCGACCGGCAAACAATGGCTCTCCGGCCACATCAACGATCTTTCCGTTCTCGAAGGTAAGGAATACCGGACCCGTCGGCTTCTCGTGATCATAGGCCGGTTCATAAAGAAGAAAACCGTCCACTGCCATCACCCCGTTCCCACGACCCTTGGGAATCACGATGCCCGGGGCCGCCGGGGGCAGTGCCGCCCAGGTGCCGGTCATCTGTTTCTTGTCGGGGTCCCAGAGGAACTCGTCCGAAGAGATGCCCTCGAGGCCGCTGATATCCATCTCGAAATCAGTACCCTCTTCCGAGGTCATTCTCAGTGTAGACGCCTCGGTGAACAGCTTCGCAATCGCTATTGCTTCCCGGCGCAGTGCGTGGATGTCAGCCGCCAGCATTGTCCGGATCAGCGTATCCTCGATATGGTGGCCGCCGGTACCATCTCCGGGGCTCATAATGCGCGCGCCCCGCTCAACGGCCTCTGCCATGAAATCGGCATAGCCAACGGCAAGGTCCACGATCAGCTCCGCCTGCGCGGCGGCGGCCTTTACCATCGAGTTCCACTCGTAGCCAGGCTGCAGCGTGGGCGGCGGTGGCATCGGATTCTCGGAAACCGAAACATCGGCACCCATCGCCATGGCATACCCCATGAACACCGACACTACGTGTCGGGGCGTTCGCGAGTCGGTGATGATAAGAACCTTGGTACCGGGTTGGAGGTTACACATCTCCCGGTAGATCTTGTCGACGACGACCAGGAACTCGGGCTTTAGCGCTGTACTGACATCGGTCGTTTCTGACATGGGGTCTATTACTCCTTCCTGAACTTGATTAACCTGCGGCAGGACTGACGCCGGAGGCACTCCCGCCAACGACGCGGCCACCCTTGATAATGTGCGTGATGTACCGGGCGCCCTGTTGCAGCTTGCCGAGGTCCTCAAGCGGGTTGCCATCGACGATCAGCAGATCCGCCAACGCACCTTCGCGTATACACCCGAGACGCCCCTTCATCTGAAGCAGCTCGGCATTAACCGACGTCGCTGAACGCAGGACTTCGACGTTCGATTCAACTTCGGCACGGATCGAGAGCTCCCGGGCCTGCTCGGATTGAAGATCGCCGAAAAGGTCGGTACCGAAGCCCGTTTTCACACGGGCTTCCTTCAGGTATTCAAGACTCTGCAGCCCGGCCTTGCGTACATCCCGGAGTTTGTCGAGGCTGACCCGCGACATTCCGATCTCCTCGCCTCGCTCCTCCATCGCCTGGTAGGTGACGAGGGTCGGGACCACGAAGGCATCGAGACTGGCGGCGAGTTCCGCGGCTTCGCGATCGATCAGATTACCGTGCTCTATGGATCGCACGCCGCACTCCAGGCAACGCCCGATAGCCTCTGCCGTATAGGCGTGAGCCATGACGTAGCGACCCCAGAAGCGGGCTTCTTCGACAATTGCACGCATCTCGCGCTCAGAAAACTGCAGGTTCGCAATCGGATCCGTCGGCGACGCAACACCGCCGGACGCCATGATCTTGATCGCGTGGGCACCCTTCCTCAGCTCGTTGCGAGCAGCGCGCCTTACTTCGGTCTCTCCGTCCACGACCAGGCTCAGACCGCGGGCGGAACAACCGCAAGGATCGTCTCGCGTGTCATCACCGGGGTCCCGGAAATCACCATGACCACCAGTGGCGCTCAATGCCTGTCCAACAAAGTACAACCTTGGTGCTTCGATCAAACCGTCTTCGATAGCAACCGCGAGACCGAAATCGGCACCGCATGCGTCGCGCACGGTCGTAAAGCCGCGATGCAGCATGTTGTTCAGACTGCGGGCTGCGCGAAGCGCCGTTAAGCTGGAGGGTGTATTGCGCAATTCCGCCGGTGAAGCACCCCAATCTGTAACGTGGACGTGTGCATCGATAAGCCCGGGCATGACCGTCGCACCCGAGGCATCGATACGCGTTGTGGAAGGGCTTCGTACAGGGGCATCGGAAACTCCCGTGATAACACCGTCCTCAATGAGCAGGTGCAGTCCTTCGAGAAGCTCGTCGCGGTAACCGTCAAACACGTTTGCATTTTCTATCAGCAGTCGCTGCATAACCGGATTGCCATTGAGTCCTGTTAGAAAGCGGGCTTCAGCCGCTGAGGCCGACACCTGCGCCACACAGCTTGCCTACTCTGGCGCAGCGCGGGCATCCTTTTTTTCTCAAGCCGGCATTACTTCCGCGCAAACCGCTCCGCCGGGACTGGCTCAGGGTGCACTCGCCGCTGGCGTTCCTGCAGCTTCACGCGCGAGCAGCCCTCTGGCAGAAGCCACTACTGCGAACAATCCGGTCAGCACCAGGACAGCAAGGAAGCCCGCCAGCGTAAGAAGGATTGCTCCGGTAAATTCGTCACCGGAGATCGTTAGCGACACGAGCATGGGGCCCGAAGCAAAACCCAGCATAAGCGCGGCATTGGCAGCCATAACACCCAGTCCCCGCGGGACGAGGCGCGAGAGCGGACCAACAAAATACGGTGTGACGAAGGGAATGCTGGCATTGAACAGTGCCGCAACCAGCGCAAAAGCCAGACCCGATGGCTCTGCAAGCAGCAGTGCCGTGGTCGCAAAGATAACCAGAGTCCCCGCCGTGATCGCCCTTACTGGCGCCATGCGATTACCCAACCAGGAGGCAAGCAGCATGCCTATGATTCCGGCTGCCATGCCGGGGCCGAGCACCGCACCTGTGTACTCCGGAGTCATACCGAAGCTCACGCCGAGCCGCTCAAAGTAGGTCCAGATCCCGGAGTTGAACACATAGTGCAGAAAAAACGCCGACAGAAGTAAACCGGAGGCCAGCCACCCCGCGCCACTTAGCTGCCCTGGAGCCGGCGCCGACTGTCGATCGGCTTCTCCTATGTGGCGCGGGAACCAGGGCAGAAGCGCGCAAGCGGCGAGGCAAAGAGCAGCGATTCCATAGAAGGCGCCGGTCACGCCAACGGAAACATAGACGGAAGGCAACAGCGCGATCCCGACACCGCCGACGACGAAAGGGCTGCCGTAGAGAATGGCATACCAGCGTTCGACGTTGGGTAGGCCGACAAGCGCCACGCAGGCAGCGGTAAAGCCCACGCCCGTACCGAGGCCACTCAGGAATCGCACTAGCGAAAGGGCGCTGTTACTGCCTACGAGCCAGACTGACAGCACACTGGTCACGCTGACAGTTCCCAGCGCCGCCAGCATGGTCAACCGGATGTTCCAGTTTGACCGGGACAGAGCCACCGGTGCCAGAAGCGTCCCCAGCCCCGAGCCGAAAAAATTATAGGATATGAGCTGGCCCGACAAGCGAGGGCTGATGCCCTGGTAATCGACCATGGCGCCCAGCAGGGACGGCGCCACGGCAAGGTATATATCGGCAATGAGCCCCGTGACGATGATCGCGAGCAAGACCATGGCGTGCTATCCCAATTGATCAGGCGAATGAGATCATACCCTCCGCAACCCGGAGTGGCTTTTCCGTTCGGCGATGTGAGCATCAGAGATCTGTTATGTGGCGGATGTGGACCGGTAACTAGACTGGCTTCGCACAGGTCGGGAGACCCGCTAGCTGAATTTGGCGGTATCCGATCACCAACGCGACGGCTACCGAGAGGAATCCGGCTGATGAAAAAGACAACCTCGTTTGTTGCTGTATACCCGCTTGTTCTCGGCATGACGCTGCTTGAGACGGGAGCGGCCCTGGGGCAACCCGGCGTCGGGCCGGATATCACCTGGGTCGAGAAATACGTGACCTACGCACAGGATTCCAACGGCGATTTACGCCTTACCGACGTACATTTCCTGAGCGAGGTCGTATTCGATGTCTTTGACGACATGAAAGACGTAACAGCGCGGCTTTATGCCGGCGATCTGCTGGTGGCCACCTACGACCCTTCGTCGGACAAGAGCGCCTTCACGAACGGCTTCTTCTATACGCGCAAGACACGTTCCTTTGATTCCCTTGCCGACCTTGACGGCACCTGGCCTCCGGATACGCGTTTCCGCTGGGAGATCCAGTACCCCGATCGCGTGGAGGTACTGCAGGAGATACGCATCGGCGGACCGGAAGAACGCACCCAGGTTCCGCGTCCAAGCCCGATTACCCTGGCGCAGGGCACCGCCGCCATTGAACCGGGAGAGGCCATTGACTCAGCACGTCCGCTAACGATGAGCTGGCTTCCTTTCGAAGAAGGGGCCCCGCTCGGGGATTCGCCATGGAGCGATTTTATCTTCGTCCTGATTTCCGACTGTCACGGCGAGGTCGTCTTCACCGGCGGAGCGCCCGATACCGATACCTATGTGACTTTCGAGGATACCTCGGTGGAGGTCCCGGCAGGCACGCTGGCGCCCGGCCGGGATTACACATTCTTCATCTCTGTCGTGAACACGGTGGACTACAACGTCCAGGGCGACATTGAACAACTGGCTGCCAACTCCTACGCAACCGAGCTGCAAGGAAGCACTGCTGGCCCCCGCGACGTGGACAGCTGCCCGGAACCCTACCGGCCTGCCGTCTATGAATGGACCCGCAAGACTCAGCCACCGGGTGAAATGGAGAGCTGGCCGACTCTGAAAGACGCCTGGTGACAATCAGTCGTTCAGGATCTCCGACACGACGAACAGGTAGTCGCCCAGGCGCTCGAGATTTTTCCTGAGGTCTGCCTGCGCCTGTTCGTTGAGGAAGGCCGCGGCGTAGCTATCGTAGTCGGGCCAGTCGACCGTAGTCTGAAAGCGGTAAGCGGGCACGCTTGAAGAGGGCGAGATGGATTCTACCCGGGCAAAGTCGCTCCTCAGTACGCCCGGCATTCCGTTGACATAATCCGCGTGGTTTGCGCGGCGCCAGGCCAGGTACTCTGCCTCATCGGCGCCTGCTGGCAGGTTGTAGAGAACGGTCAGGCGGATCATTCAGCCGTACCCACCAGCCAAAGCCGGAACGGTGCACCTGCGCCCGGGCAATAGTCGGCGAGACCGTTGCGTCTCCAGAGAAAAGGGTAGTCTGCTGTCGCCCATCGCCCCACCGGCAAGTGGCCTCACCATTCTGAATCGGATTGCAGAAAGAGACTAGCAGAGAGCAGCCTGGAATGCCCCTCCAGGGTATCTGCTCAGGCCGTCGACCCCGCTGGCGCACGCGCCCCCGGTACGCAATCGACCGGAAGAATGTAGAAAGGGTATCATTTTCGCAAGCGTCCCGGGCGACGCCACGGCAGGTGGCAGCGCTGGCAGCACAGGCCCCCTGCGACACGGGAGTCGCCCGCTCAGAAACAATGGCCCGACGGCAGGATTGAGGAACTCCCGATACATGACGGTCGGTAGAGCTGCAGCCGAGGCGGCTGTGTTTGACCCGCGATGCCACCTCAGGCCGGAGGAACTGGCCGGCCTCCGCCGGCGCAGCAACCTGCGCGCCTGGCTGCTCGTGGCCGGCAACTGGGCGACGATCGCCGCCGTGCTCGCGCCCCTCGCCCTGGCCCCGGGGCCACTGACTTTCCTGCTCGCGCTGTTGCTCCTGCCCGGACGGCAGCTCGGGCTCGCGGTGCTCATGCACGAGGCCGGGCACGGCACCCTGTTTGCCAGCGCCCGCCTCAACCGCTGGATCGGCCAGTGGTGCTGCGCCCTGCCGCTATTCAATGACCTGCCCAGCTACGCCGCCGGCCACCGGGAGCACCACCGCATGGCCGGCACGCGCGACGATCCGGACCTGCCCAACTACGCCGCCTACCCGGTGGACCGCGCCAGCTTCCGCCGCAAGGTGCTGCGCGACCTCAGCGGGCGCACCGGGCTCAGGCTGCTCGGTTTCGTAGCCCGCGGCGCCGCGGGCGGGGTGACCGCCGGGGCCAGCCGGTCGGGCACCCGGCCTTTCCGGCAGATGCTGCTGGTGCAGGCCGTGCTCCTTACGTGCAGCGTCCTCGCCGGGATGCCGTGGCTCTATGCCGCCTGGCTGGGCAGTTTTCTCACCACCTTCATGCTGGTCATACGCCTGCGGCAGATCGCGGAGCACGCCGCCGTTCCGGACCTCTATCACCCGGACCCGCGAAAAAATACCCGGACCGTCGACGCGCCCTGGTGGCAGCGCTGGCTGCTCGCGCCGAACGGCGTGAACTTCCACCTCGAGCATCACCTGCTGCCCGGCGTGCCCTGCTACCGGCTGCGGCGCTTGCACCGCCTGCTGCGCGAGCGGGGCGCGCTCGAGGGCGTGCCCGATACCCGCTCCTACGGCGCCGTGCTCCGCGCGGTCGTCGTTCAGGCCGGTTAGGGCCTGGGCAGGCCGCCACGCTCGCGGGCGGCGTGCGGCATCAGACGATCTCGACCAGCTCGATGTCGAAGGTCAGCTCCTCACCGGCCAGCGGGTGATTGGCATCCACGGTGATTTCCGCTTCGCCCACGTCGGTGACGACGAGGTTCATGACCTGGCCGTCGGCGCTCTTGCCCTGCAGCTGCATGCCCACCGCCGGGGCGATGTCGTCCGGCAGCGCGCTCTTCGGCACTTCCTGCACGAGCTGCTCGTGCCGGGGGCCGTAGGCCTCCTCCGGCGGGATCTTCACGGACTTGCTCTCGCCGACGGCCATGCCCTCGACGGCCTTGTCGAAGCCGGCGATGACCATGCCGCTGCCGACGGCGAACTCGAGGGGATCGCTGCCCTCCGAGGTATCGAACTGCGTGCCGTCGTTGAGCGTGCCGCTGTAGTGGATGCGCACGGTATCACCCGCCTGTGCCTGTTTCATGCTGTGCCTCCTCCGGGCTTGGCTGTGGACCCGGCGTCATTACCAGGCATCCAGTCACCCTAACAGACCGCGCGGGGCACGCGAAACCGCGCCCCGGTGCCGTGCTACTATCCGCCGGGGCGGAACGATCGGTCGCACGCGGCCCGGAAAACAGAACCCGTCGAGAATCAATAAAGGGGAGCACGCCATGACCACGGAGCACCGCGGCGGTCCGGTCATCGAAACGGTGGTGCAGGTTGCGCTGCTCGCCCTCCTCGCCTACGCCTGCGCGTACATCCTCTCGCCCTTCGCCAACCTGCTGCTCTGGGCGCTGATCCTCGCGGTCACCCTGAACCCGCTGAACCGGCGCCTCGCCGGCGCTATCGGCGGCGGCCGGGGGCGCGCCGCGACGCTGCTCGTGCTGGCCATACTCGCCCTCATCGGCACACCGACGGTGCTGCTGACGATCTCGCTCGCGGGCGACGTGGTCGACGGCTACCGCGCCTTCGAGGCGGGCACCCTCGCGGTTCCGGCGCCGCGGGATGCAGTCGCCGGCTGGCCCGTGATCGGCCCGGAGCTCCATGCCGCCTGGACCGAGGCCGCCGCCGATTTCTCCGACTTTTTCGCCGAGCACCGCGAGCAGCTGCGCAGCATCGCGCGCTGGGCCATGGGGGCGGCCGGCAGCTCCGTGGCGACACTGCTGTTCTTCACCGGCGCTTTCATCATTGCCGGCGTCATGATGGCCTATGCCGACAGCGGCACGGGCGCCCTGCAGCGTCTCTGCTGCCGTGCCGCCGGGGAGGAGCGCGGCACGCGGCTGCACACCCTGGCCGTGGCCACCACCCGCTCGGTCGCGGCCGGCGTGGTCGGCGTGGCCTTCATCCAGGCCGTGCTCTTCGGGGTCGGCTTCCTGCTCGCCGACGTCCCCGCGGCCGGGCTGCTCGCCCTGGCCGCGCTGATCCTCGGCATCGTGCAGATTCCCGCGCTCATCTTCACCCTGCCGGCCATCGCCTGGCTCTGGCTCGGCAGCGATCACGGCACCGTCGCGAACACGGTATTCACGGTCTACTTCTTCCTGGCGGGGCTCGCGGACAACGTCCTCAAGCCGATGCTCCTCGGCCGCGGTGTCGACGCGCCCATGCCGGTCATCCTGCTCGGCGCCCTGGGCGGCATGGTCAGCAGCGGCCTCATGGGCCTGTTTACCGGCGCCGTCCTGCTCGCCATGGGCTACCAGCTGCTCATGGCGTGGGTCGACCGGACGGCGCCGCCACCGGCGGCCGAGCCCGGGCCTGCGGCCGGCCAGGACGGCGCCTGACCCGCCGACCATGCGTCTCGCCCGGCAGCTGACGCTCGCGCTGGCACTTCTGACCACTGCCGCCTGCGCGCCACTGGGCCCCGACTTCCGGGAGCCCGAGGTCGACTGGCTGGCGGCCTGGCAGCCGTCGCTCTACGGGCAGGTGGACGGCAGCGACCCCGCCTTCGAGGACAGCCTTGCCCGCTGGTGGACCCGCTTCGAGGACCCGCAGCTGGCGTCGCTCCTGGCCCTCGCCCACCGCGACAACCCGGGGCTGCGCACGGCGGGCCTGCGCGTCCTCGAGGCCCGCGCCGCCCTCGGCATCGCCAGCGGCAGCCGCTACCCGCAGCTGCAGCGCATCGAGGGCAGCGCCTCGATCGCCGGCGTGGACGACAGCTCGGGCCTGTCACCGGACCGCAGCGACACCAGTGCCAGCCTGGGTCTTTCCCTGGCCTGGGAGCTCGACTTCTGGGGCCGGTTCCGCCGCGCCGTGGAGTCGGCCGAGGCGGCGAGTTTCGCCTCGATCACCGCCCAGCGCGACGCCCAGCTGCTGCTGACGGCAGAGGTCGCCGCGCGCTACTACGACTACAAGACCACGCTGCGCCGCATCCGCGTGGCCCGGGAGAACGTCCGCGTGCAGGCGCGCAGCCTCGAGATCACGACACGTCTCTACGACGAGGGGCAGACCTCCGAGCTCGACCTGCAGCAGGCGAAAGTGCAGTACCTCGGCACGCGGGCCGGCATACCCAGCCTGGAGATCGCCCTCGCCCGCCAGCGCAACGCGCTGGCCGCGCTCCTCGGCCGCCCGCCGGGGGACATCCCGGGCCTCGAGACCATCGACGACAGCCTGCCGGCCGTCGCCCCGGAGGCCATCCCGGCGCTGCCGGCGCAGCTCCTCGCCCGCCGCCCGGACGTGCGCACGGCCGCCTGGCAGGCCGCGGCGCAGAGCGCACGTATCGGCATCGCCGCCGCGGATCTCTACCCGGCGATCGGCCTGGCCGGCAGCGTCGGCTGGTCCGGCAGCTCCCTCGCGCTGTCGCCGGACCGCACGGTGCTCGCCGCCGGCCCCACGCTGCGCTGGAACATCCTCAACTACGGCCGCCTCGAGAATGCGGTGCGCGTGGAGGATGCGCGGCTGCAGCAGGCCCTCGAGGGCTACCGGGCGGCGGTGCTCACGGCGGCCCGGGAAATCGACGACGCGGCCGTGCAGTTGGTGAAGACCGCCGAGCGCCAGGGCGACCTCGACGCCTCCCTCGACGCCGCCGAGCGCTCCCTCGCGCTGGCCACGCGCCGCTACCAGGAAGGCTACTCCGGTTTCCAGCGGGTCCTCGACGCGCAGCGCGCCCTCGCCGCGCAGGCGGACCGCGCCATCAGCAACCAGGGCGACCACCTGCAGGCGGTCATCCAGCTCTACGCCGCCCTCGGCGGCGGCTGGGAGCCCGCCACGGCCGAAACCCTGCTGCCCGCGGAGACCCGGGAGCAGCTGCGGGCCCGCGGCGCCTGGGACAACCTCCTCGACGCGGCGCCGGCGGACCCGCCGGCCCACCATGAATAGGATGACGCCATGACCGAGCCCGACACGCCGGCGCCGGAAGCACCCCCCGAAGAGCCCCGGGAGTCGGCCCCGCCCCCGGCCGGGCGCCGCGGCGGCCTGCTGCTCCTCGCCTTCATCCTCGTGAGCCTGGGCTGGTACCTGCTGGCGGACCGCTACACGCCCTACACCAGCCAGGCGCGGGTAGAGGCCTACGTGGTCGGGGTCGCCCCCAAGGTGGCCGGCAAGGTCACCGCCGTACTGGTCGGCAACAACGAGCGCGTGAGCGAGGGGCAGGCGCTCTTTCGCATCGACGACAGCCAGTACGCGATCGCCGCCGAGGGCGCGCGGGCCGACCTCGCCAACGTGCGCCAGCAGGTGCGCGCAGGGGAGGCGGCGGTCACCACCGCCCGGGCCAACCTGCGCGCCGCCGAGGCCAACCGGGAGAAGGCGGAAAAGGACACGCAGCGGCTGCGGCGGCTGCGCGAAGAGGACCCGGGGACGGTGTCGCTGCGCCGGCTGGAGATCTCCGAGGCGAGCCTCGAGGCGGCCAGGGCCCAGGTGGCCGCGGCACAGTCCGAGATCCAGCGGGCCATCGACGCCATGGGCGGCCCGGGCGAGGACAACACCCAGCTCGCGGCGGCCAGGGCCCGGGTCGCGAAGGCGGAGCTCGACCTCGCCAATACCACCGTGGTCGCCGAAAGCGACGGCTTCGTGACCGACCTGCGGACCGAGGTCGGCCAGTTCGCCGGCACCGGCAACCCGGTGCTCACGCTCATCGCCCTCAACGACCTGTGGATCGACGCCGCCTTCACCGAGAACAACCTCGGGCACCTGGCCCCGGGCACGCCGGTGGAGGTCGTTCTCGACGTGCTGCCCGGGCGCGTCTACCCGGGGCGTATCCGCGGCATCGGCCGGGGTGTCAGCGGCAGCCGCGATGCACAGGCCGGTAACCTGCCCACGGTGCGCTCGAGCCGCGACTGGCTGCGCCCGGCGCAACGCTTCCCCGTGCAGGTCGCCTTCGACGAGCCGCTGCCCGCCGAGTTCCGCACACAACTCCTGGTCGGCGGCCAGGCGTCGGTGATCGCCTACGGCGAGGGCTCGGGACTGCTCGCGCCCCTCGGCAAGCTCTACATCCGCCTCGCCAGCCTGCTCTCCTACGCCTACTGATGGATCCGCTGGAAGCCCGCCGCCGCAGTCACCGCCTCGCCGCGGCAACGGCGCTTGCCATCGCCGCGGGCTACGGCCTGGCGCTGCCGCTGCCCTTCCTCGCCGCGCTCTTCGCCGTGTTCCTGACCAGCGGCGCCAGCGAGGCTCCCGGTGCGAAGCGCATCGTCGCCATCCTGCTGGCCCTGGCGCTGACCCTCGGCATCGGCGTGATCCTCGGCCCGCTCGCCAGCGCCTACCCCGCCACCGGCCTCGCGCTGATGGCCGCGGGTATCTATCTCAGCACCCGCATCGCCACCAGCGAGGGCAAGGCGCCCGCCGGTGTGCTGCTTGCCATCGGCTGCGCGGTGATCCCGGCCATTGCCGCGGTGGACCCGGGTCTCGCCGCCACGCTCATCCAGGCCATGGTCCTGGCCATGGGCGTCGCCCTGCTCTGCCAGGCCGTCGCCTTCGCATTCTTTCCCGCCACGGGGCCGGCGCCGGCACCCCCGCCAGCCCCGGCGCTCGCCGACAGCCAGTGGATCGCCCTGCGCGCGACGCTGTTCATGGTGCCGCCGGTCGGGCTGCTGCTCCTCGACCCGACCTTCTACCTGCCCGTGGCCATGAAGTCACTGCTGCTGTCGCGGGAGGCTTCCACCGTCAGCACCCGCGCGGCAACGCGGGAGCTGCTGGGCTCTACTCTCGCCGGCGGCGCCGGGGCCGTCCTGTTCTGGATGCTCCTCGGCCTCGCCCCGACCCTGTGGTTCTTCGCGCTCTGGACAGCGGTGTTCACCGCCTGCACGGGCTACCGCCTGTACGGGCTGGCGCCGACCCGCCACGGCCCGTCCTGGTGGGTGAACGCCCTCGTGACGATGCTCATCCTGCTCGGCTCGGCGGTGCAGGACAGCGCCGCGGGCAAGGACGTCTACCAGGCCTTCGCCCTGCGCATGGCGCTGTTTATCGGCGTCACCGGCTACGCCATACTGGCTATGGCCGCGCTCGAGCGCTGGCGCGAGCGGCGCCGCGCCGCGCCCACCCGCACCCCGGAGGCCTTACCGTGCTCCTGAACCTGCTCCTCGGCGTGCCCGTGATGGCCGTCTGCCTGATCCTCCAGTCAACGCTGGTGGTGTTTGCCCTGCGCTTCTACGTCAACCGGCAGGTCAACATCCGCGACCACGCGCTGGGTTCGGCCTTGAAGATCCTCACCGTGGTAATGCTGATCCTGATCTTCGGCAATCTCGCCCAGGTCGCCGCCTGGGCGGCGCTGTTCCTGTTCATCGGCGAATTCGACGAATTCTCGATGGCCGTCTACCATTCAGCCGTGAACTTCGCGACCCTCGGCTACGGTGATATCGTCATGTCCGAACGGCACGCGCTGCTCGGCCCCCTCGAGTCCATCAACGGCATTCTCATGGTCGGCATATCCACCGCCGCGCTGATGCAGACCTTCCAGCACGCCCTGCGCCGGGTCCTCGGCAACGCCTCGCTGTGAACACCCGCGAGGAACAGGACGCCCTCGGCACGGTGCCGGTACCGGCGGACCGCTACTGGGGCGCGCAGACGCAGCGCGCCCTCGGCAACTTTCCCATCGGCGACCAGCGCATGCCGCTGCCGCTGATCCGCGCCCTCGGCCTGGTGAAGTACTGCGCGGCGCGCTGCAACGGCGAGCTCGACGAGCTGCCCGCCGACATCGCGGACGCCATCGCCCGCGCCGCCCGCGAGGTAATGGACGGGCGCTGGGACGACCACTTCCCGCTGCCGGTGTGGCAGACCGGCTCCGGCACCCAGTCGAATATGAACGCCAACGAGGTCATCGCCAACCGCGCCTGCGAGCTCCTCGGCGGCACGCTGGGCAGCCGCGACCCGGTGCACCCGAACGACCACGTCAATCGGGGCCAGTCCTCGAACGACACCTTCCCCACGGCCATGCATATCGCCGCGGCCGGCGAGGCGCACGGGCGCCTGCTGCCGACCCTCGCGCGACTCGAGCAGGCCCTCGCCGGCCACGCCGGCGCCTGGGAGGGGATCAACAAGATCGGTCGCACGCACCTGCAGGACGCCACGCCCCTCACCCTGGGGCAGGAGTTCTCCGCCTTCGCGGCCCAGGCCGCGCTCGGGCGCCGGCGTATCGAGGCGGCCCTGGACGATGTCTACGCGCTTGCCCAGGGCGGCACCGCGGTCGGCACGGGCCTCAACTGCCCGGCCGGCTTCGCCGAGCGCTTCGCCGCCCTCGTCGCGGAGGAAAGCGGGCTGCCCTTCCGCTCGGCGCCGAACAAGTTCGAGGCCCTCGCGGCTCACGACGCGCTGGTGCAGCTCTCCGGGGCACTGAACACCGTCGCCGTCAGCCTCGGCAAGCTGGCCAACGACGTGCGCCTGCTCGCCTCCGGCCCGCGCTGCGGCATCGGCGAGCTCCGGCTGCCGGCGAACGAGCCCGGCTCCTCGATCATGCCCGGCAAGGTCAACCCGACGCAGGCCGAGGCGCTCGGCATGGTCTGCGTGCAGGTCATCGGCAACCACGCTGCCGTCACCGCCGCGGGCCTGCAGGGGCAGCTGCAGCTCAACACCTTCAAGCCGGTGATCATCCACAACGTGCTCACCAGCATCGCCCTGCTCGCGGACGCCACGGACAGCTTCATCGAGCGCTGCCTCGCGGGGATGGCGCCGGAGCGGGACCGTATCGCCATGCACCTCGAGCAGTCGCTGATGCTGGTTACCGCCCTCGCGCCGGCCATCGGCTACGATCGCGCTGCGGCCATCGCCAAGCGCGCCCACGCCGAGGGCACGACGCTGCGCGAGGCGGCCCTCGCCGAGGGCGCGGTGGACGGGGACACCTTCGACCGGCTGGTGGACGTGGACGCCATGACCCGGCCAACGGGCCGGAACGACGACTGAGCCGTGCAGCTGCCCCGCTTCGTTCCCGAGGACCTGCGCCAGCTCGCCCGCTTCGTGCCGGCCCGGGGCTGGGATGCGATCGAGTGGAAGCCCCTGCTCGGCAGCCTGCGCTCTGTCAGCTGGCGTTTCGTCAGCGGCTCGGGCGTGGAGAAACTGCGCGAAGGGCTGGCGGCCCGGGACCCGGGCGTGGTGCTGGCGCCGGCCATGGAGGGCCTTCGCCCGCTTCCGGCGGTGGACGGGCCGCGCGTGCGCAAGCGCTGCGGCGACGCACTGCTGCGGCTCTACTTTGCGCAGTGGCTCAATGGGGACGGTCTCTTCCTGGACCTGCGCAGCCAGCGCTTCGCCGTCGACGGCCAGGACCTGGTGTTCGCCCCGAACGGGCTCTGGGTGCAGCTGCGACCGGCGTTCCGGGAGGGCATGGCCGACATCTACCGGGGCTTCTACAGCGGCGACGAAGCCGCGCTCAAGGATCTCGTCGCCTATAATGGCGCCAACATGGCCAAGGACCGCGACGGCAACCTTGTCTTCATGGCCAAGAGCGCCTGGGACATCGGCTACCAGCAGGAACGCCACCCCCAGGTGAAGT
>CAJWWA010000006.1 GCA_913048495.1 uncultured Halieaceae bacterium | reverse complement strand
CCGCCGAAGCTCAGCGTGCCACGTCCGCGGGCATTGGTCCGCGAGCCGGGAATCTCCCGAAGCGGGTCGTTCAGTGCCTCGACGATCGCGGTTTGGCTGCGATCGCGCTCGCTCCAGTCGGCAAGCTGCGCGGTGACGCGGACGCGATTGGGATCGTAACGACCGACGATCGAAAAGGTGCTCTGGATCTCTCCGCTCTCGAGATAGGGCTGGAGCACGACCTCGATCTCGTCGAGTTCGCGATCCATGAAATCGAGCCCAACGCCGTCCGGACCGGTCGCATCGACTTCGATCACGCCGCGATCCTCGTCCGGGACCAGTTCGGCATCGAGCTGGAGATAAAGCAGACCCGTGAGCCCCGCGATGGCGACCGCGCTTGCGACCACGATCCGGCCATGGTCGAGGCACCGCCGCAGCAACGCCGTGTAGCGCTCGCGCACATTCGCCCCGAACCGCGTCAGTCGATCCGGCCCCTCGTTACCACTGCGAAGGTCGAACTTGGCTGCCAGTGCCGGGACCAGCGATAGCGCGACGAAGGAGGAGATCACCACCGCCGCCGCCAGGGTGACACCGAACTCCCGGAACAGCACCCCGGTGAGGCCCCCCAGGAAGATCAGCGGTGCGAACACGGCCACCAGCGCCAGGGTGGTGGCGATGATGGCAAAGAAGATCTCCTTCACGCCGGCAAAGCCCGCCTCCCGCGGCGGCTCGCCGCGCTCCACGCGCTTGTAGATGTTCTCCACGACGACGATCGCGTCGTCCACCACCAGGCCGATGGCCAGCACCAGCCCGAGGAGCGTCAGCACGTTGATGGAAAAGCCGGCGAGGTAGAGCACGAAGAAGGTGCCGGTCAAAGCGATGGGGATGGTCACCAGCGGGATCAGCGTCGTCCGCCACTCGCGCAGGAACAGGTAGATGGTGATGCAGACCAGCAGCAGCGCCACGAACAGCGTCTGGATGACTTCCTGGATCGACGCGCGGATGAAGCGGCTCATGTCGAAGCCGATCGCCGTCTTCACGTCCGGCGGCAGGTCGCGCTTGATGATCTCCAGCCGGCGGTAGAACTCGTCGGCGATGGCGATCTCGTTGGCGCCGCTCTGCGGCCTGAGCACCACCCCGACCATGGTCACCCCGTCGCGTCGCAGCACGGTGCGCTCGTTGAGCGGGGCCAGCTCGGCGTAGCCCACGTCGCGGAAGCGCACCACGTTGTCGCCGTCGCGCTTGATGACCCGGTCGTTGAACTCCCGCGGGTCGTCGCCGAGACGGCTCAGGGTCCGGATGTTGAGGTCGATACTGTCGCCCTCGACCCGGCCCGTGGGCAGCTCCACATTGGCTGCCTGGAAGGCCTCGCGCACGTCGATGGCCGTGAGGCCGTGGGCGGCCAGGGCGTCCGCGTCCATGCGCAGGCGCATGGAGTACTCCTTGTCACCCCAGATCTGCACGCGCCCGACACCCTTGATGGTCTCAAAACGGGCCTTGAACAGGTTGTCGGCGAGGGCGGAGAGCTCGAGAAGGCTGCGCTGCTCGCTGCTGATGTTGAGGAAGACGATGGGATCGCCCTCCGCGTCGGCTTTCTCTACCGTCGGCGCTTCCGCGTCCTCGGGCAGGCGACGCATGGCCGCCGCGACCCGGTCGCGGACGTCGTTCGCCGCCCGGTCGAGGTCGTCGCCGAGCTCGAACTCCACCGTGACCGTGCTGCGCCCCTCCCGGCTCACCGCCTTCATGGTGCGGATGCCGGATACCGAGTTGATCTCCTCCTCCAGCGGCTCGGTGATCTGGTTCTCGATCACCGTCGCGTTGGCCCCGGGATAACTCGCCTGGACGCTGACGATCGGCCGCTCGGCAAGGGGGAACTCGCGCACCGGCAGGTCGCGCAGACCGATAAAGCCGAAGACGACGATGACGATCGACAGCACGATCGCCAGCACCGGGCGCTGGATCGACAGTTCGTGGAGGCGCATCAGCCGACGTCCGGGATGTTGCGGACGTCGACCGCCTGGCCGTCGCGGACGCCCTGGATACCGGACGTGATGACCTCGTCACCGGGTTTCAGCCCGCGCAGGATCTCCACCTGTGCCGCGCTGCGCTCACCGGTCTCGACGGTGCGGCGCACCGCCCGACCGTCCTCGACGGTAAACACGCTGATCGCCTCGAGGCTCTGCAGGACGGCCACGCTCGGCACCAGCAGCGCATCGGGATTGCGGCTGATGAGCTCGACCCGGGCGTAGTTGCCCGGCAGCAGCTTGCGCTGGGGGTTGGCGACGTCGGCGCGCACGGTGAGCGTGCGCGTGGCCACGTCGACGCGGGGGCTGATGGCCCGCACCTTCGCCGTGAACGGATCCTCGTAGCCGGCCACGTAGAGCGTGAGCTCCGTATCCGGGTTGACCAGGGTGCGGTAACGCTCGGGCACGCTGAAGTCGACCTTGAGGTCGGTCACCGTCTGCAGCGTGGTAATCAGCGTGTCCGCCTCGATGAGGTCCCCGGGGCTGATCCGGCGCAGGCCGAGCGTGCCCGCGAAGGGCGCGACGATGCGCGTCTTCTCAAGGCGCACCCGCAGGCGACGCGCCTCGGCGCGCAGCACCTCGCGCTGGCTGACCGCGTCGTCGCGCTCGCTGGCGGTGACCGAGCCGCGCTCGAAGAGGCTCTGCAGGCGCTCAGCGTTGGTTTCTGCGAGGGCGAGCTGCTCGCGCACGGACTCGAGCTCCGCCGCCAGTTCGCCCGACTCGATGGTGACGATCAGGTCGCCGGCCTCCACCTGCTGGCCGTCGGTGAAGGCGATGCGGTCGATCTTGCCGCGCAGTTCGCTCTTGATGTCGATGGCCTTGTCCGCCACCAGGGTCCCGTTGAAGGTCAGCGTGCTCTCGAAGGGCTGGGGCGCGAGGCGGACGGTGCGCACGGCCGGCGCCGCCTTCGAGGCCGCCGGCGCCGCTGTTTCTTCGCGCAACAGGGGTGCGACCTTGGGCCAGGCGATGAGGCCGACGACCGCGAGTACGGCGAAGCCTGCGAGGATTTTCTTCATGGTCTCCTTTGTTCTGCGCGTCCACGGGACGCGCTTCCACTGTCAGCCGCAAGGCAATCGGGAATACAGAAGACCGCGGCGAGCCTTGCGGGTTCACTCGCCGCGGACAATAACCATTATCTAATTGCGCTTATATTACCGCGTTTTGGCGCACCGGCGTCAGGGTTTCCCGGACACAAGCTCGTCGACCTTCGCCGACGCGTAGGGGTCCGGGCCGCCGGCGGCAATCCAGGCATCCAGCGCCGTCTCGAGGACGGACAGGGGCACGGAGCGGAGCCTCAGGATCTCGTCGTGAAAATAGCGCGGCTCGAAGTCGGCGCCGAGCTCGGCTTCCGCCTTCGCCCGCTTCTCCCGGATAAGCAGCTCGCCCAGCTTGTAGGCCAGCGCCTGCGCGGGCCAGGAGATGTAACGATCCACCTCGGTGGTCACCTCGTGGGTCGACAGCGCGGTGTGCCGGGCGAGGTAGTCGAGCGCTTCCTCCCGGCTCCAGCCGAAGTAGTGCACGCCGGTGTCGATCACGAGGCGGCAGGCGCGCCACATCTCGTAGGAGAGGCGACCGAAGTCCTCGTAGGGCGTGCGGTAGATACCGAGTTCCTTGCCCAGCCACTCGGTGTAGAGGCCCCAGCCCTCGCCGTAGCCCGAGAAGTAGTTGCGGGCGCGAAACTCCGGGATGTCGCCGGGGGCTTCGAGGGCAATGGCCGCCTGCAGCGCATGTCCCGGCGCGCACTCGTGCAGGGTCAGGGCGGGGATGTTGTACAGCGGCCGCGAGGGCAGGTCGTAGGTGTTCATCAGGCAGGCCTCGAGACCGCCGCGTCCGCCGGTGTAGAAGGGTGCGATGGAATCGGGCACGGGGCGGATGGTAAAGCGGCGCCGCGGCAGGAACCCGAGTACCTCGTCGAGGTGGCCGTCCATCCGCTTGGCGACGTAGGCCGAGACCCCGAGCAGTTCCTCCGGCGTGTCGGCGACGAACTGCGGGTCCGTGCGCAGGAACGTGATGAAGGCGGCGAGGTCGCCCTCGAAGCCGGCGGCGGCCTTGACCTCGAGCATTTCCGCGCGGATGCGCGCAACCTCGGCGAGGCCCGTATCGTGAATGGCCTGCGGATCCAGGTACAGGGTCGTAAAGCGGCGGATCTGCGCCCGGTAGAAAGCCTCGCCATCGGGCAGGTCGCGGGCCGCCAGGCTGCGCCGTGCACCGGGAAGGTACTCCTCCCGCATGAATACCAGCAGCTCGCGGTACGCGGGCACGACGGCCCGGTCGATCGCCGCCAGCGCCTCGGCACGAAGCGCCGCCCGGGTCGGTTCGTCGATCTGCCGCGGCAGGCTCTCGAGCGGGGTCCAGAAGGGATTGGCGCGCCCCTCGGCGAGGTACGGGAGGATGGACTGCTCGCGGCCCTCCAGCGTGACCCGTGGCGGCGTGAAGCCCCGGGCCAGCCCGGCCCGCATATTGGCCTGCTGCTGGGCAAAGTAGCGTGGCAGGTCCCTCAGTCTCGCGAGGTAGCGCCGGTAGGCCGCCTCGTCGTCGAAGCCGCCGGCCCGGGGGTACAGCCCGCCCCAGAAGAAGGTGTCCGAGTTGAGCGGCGCCTCGTAGGTGCGAAAGCGCGCATTGCTGGCCAGCGCCGAGACAATCTCCTCGAAGACCGCGGCGTTGACGCGCGCCTCGTCGCTGAGCGCATCGCGCGGTATCGCCGCGAGTTCACCCAGCGCCTGCTCCCAGTAGGCGAGCCGGCGGGCCTGGGCCTCTGCACCGACGTCGGGCCAGGCCGGGCCGCGCACCCAGTCGCCGTCTTCGTCGCTGAAATACCCCTCCTCGCCCTGGCGCCAGGCGAACTCGCGCTCGTAGAGCGCGCGCAGGCGCTCATCGGCGGACACACCGCTGTCGCCGCTGCCCGTGGCCGCACAGCCGGCGAGAACGAGTAACAGGCCGGTAACGAGGACCCTGAGCATGTGGCGACTCCCGTGCAGTAGACCGGCGGACATTACCCGATGGCCGGTGCTGGCGCCAGCCGACGCCCTTTGCAAATAGTAATGATTCTCATTAATATATCATTAATGCCACGGTAAGGAGTCGCCGATGCCTCCCAGGACGCCCTCTCCGCAGCCCGTCGCTGACGCTGGCGCGGGTGACTGGCTGCAGGTGGGCCTGCCCCGCCCGGTCCTCGAGCGCCTGCTCCGGGAGCGGGCGCTCGTCGCCGCAGAGCTTCGCTGCCTCGATTCCGGGTCGGCCGAGGGCGTGCGCCGGGCTCTCCTCCGGAGCCTCTCCGGATATCGTTACTTCAGGTAACACAAAATAGGGTCTATTCAGGCCAATTGCTCCACTACGGCCAGATAAGACCCAAAAATTCGCCGCAGGGCCCAACCTTAAAGCGAGGCAAGGGTGTACCTTTAGGTAACACTTCGCATCCCGCGAAGTGACACCAGGCTGGAGACGATGCCCATGAAACTCGCCAAACCCCTGCTCTTCGGTGCCGCTCTGGCACTCGCCGCACAGGCCAACGCCGAGTGCCCGCAGACCATGCCCGCTGCACAGCCGGTCATCCCCGATGGCGCTCGTGCCAATGAAGAAGCCATGCTCTCCGCCCAGGCGGCCGTGAACGCGTACATTGCCGACGGCGATGCCTTCCTCGCCTGCCGCGACCTGCACCCGATGCTCTACAACCGCCTGCGTTCGAAGCTGGTCAAGGTGGCCACCGCGTACAACCGGGAGCTCGACACCTACCTCGACCGCGCCGAGCTGGTCGCCGGCCGCTGACGCGCTGCCGCCGGCCCGGATAAGCCTTCTAACAGGGCCGGCTCACCCGCCGCGGGCGATCAATCGTCGTTATCGAGACGGCGTCGCTCGTAGGGCTTCTTGCTCGGCGATGCCGAGACATCGTTGATCTTGAATTCCCCGAAGGGCCAGAGACCACTGTCTTCCTTTTCCGCTTCGGCGTCCGCCGTCGCCGATCCGCTCTTCTCGCCCGCCCCGGCGTCGGCTGTCTCACCCGACCCCGCGTCCCGCCCACCGACCGCCTCACTGGTCATTGCATCGTAGCGGCCGGACCGCGACTTGACGCAGGCCGCCGCGGCGGCACGACGCGCCAGGGCTTCCTGCCCGGCATCCCAGCCTTCGCCGGCCGCAACGCGCATCTCCTCGAGCGTAGCTGCAACGATAGCACCGCAGTCATCCGACGGCGCCGCGAAAGCCACCGGCGTGGCAGAAAGACCGAGGCAGAGACAGAGGGGGGTGAGAACAGGCAGGCGCATGGCAACTCTCGTGCTTGTGAATGACTGCGCAGTATAGCCTGCGAAAGCCACGGCGCGCCCCGCGCAACACGTCGATACGAACCTCTCCCCAATGATGCCCCGCACAGCCAGCGTCAACCAGGGGGCACCGCCCCACGCACAGGCAGTGCGCACCATTACGGTGCATAAATCCCGGCTTTCGGCGATAAGTGATTAGGCTAATTTATCACAATATCGCTATTTGATAATCATTGGCACGATTTCTGCCTTGCCCCGGTCGGAGGGATCCCGAGCTGCCCGCTCGACAACCAGACAAGAGCGAGATCACGGGTGGCCGTTACTACAGAGATGACAATCGACAAGTGACAGAGGATCTGAACATGACCAACAACAAGTTCGTTCGCTTTTCATCCGCACTGCTCCTGGCAGGTATCGCCCAGGGCGCCCTGGCGCAGGACGACGACCGGCTTTCCGCGTCGGTTTCCTACAACACCGATGCCTTCTTCGGGCCCAACCCTTTCGCAGGACTGTCCTACGACACCGGCAAGGGCTACGACCTCACCTTCTACGGCATCGCCTGGGGCGCGGGCACCGGCGGTGAGTGGGGCAACTGGACCGAGTTCGGTTTCGGCGTCGGCTTCGAAGCCATGGGCGGGGACCTCTACGTGAACCCGCAGCTCGGCTTCACCAACGGCAACCTCGTGTCCTCGGGCACGGCCGGCGATGGTGTAGTCGGCGACGCGATCGTGCCCAACCTCACGCTCGTCTACGACACCGATGAATGGGAGGGCAACCTCTACGCCGGCTGGTACGGTGAACTCCAGGACGAAGCACCAGAGGGCGGCACCACGCTGGAATACCTGCACTACTGGATCAACGGCGGCAAGAAGTTCGCCGATTACTTCTCCATCGGAGTCCACTTCGAGGAGCTCTCCCTCGAGGGCGGCTCCAACGTGAGCAGCCAGGACGGCTACCAGTGGCTAGGCCCCTACTTCCAGGTTGCCAACGATACCTTCAGCCTGCGCTTCTCCTTCGGCACGGACCTAACCAACGACGACGACTCGTTCTCGACGAGCGATTTCTACAAGCTGCAGTTCGCCTTCAGCCTGTAAAGGTCGGTCGCCGGTCGTCCCCCCGGGAGGGACGGCCGGCGGCACCATATTGGCGCAAGCCATCGCGGATTCGGTGAGCCCGGCGCACCGGAAAGCTGCAGCCTGAGCCGCGGCGTGTTCCTTTTTTGCTCGGAGATTCCCCTATCCCCCTGTCCTGGCAGTGGTTTTCTGCACTTGGCACATGCGGTGCTTTGCACCCCGCGACGGTGTCGCAGCGACAAGCCACCGCATAACTGACAGACAAAACGAGGGAGAGGGAACCCATGCAGCCAATCAAAGGCATCTCCGCTGCTATCTTGCTGGCCGGCTTCGGCCTGGCCGTTGCAGCCCCGAGCCAGGCAGGCAGCCTGAGCGGTAATGTTTCGGCCACCAACAACTACATCTGGCGCGGCCTGACGCAGACCGAAAACGAGGCGGCCGTACAGGGCGGCATCGACTACGCGGCGGACAGCGGCTTCTATGTCGGTACCTGGGCGTCGAACGTCAACTACGGCGCCGGGGACGTGTACTCCTACGAGCACGACATTTACGCCGGCTATGCCTTCGAGGCTGGCGGCATGAGCTTCGACGTCGGCTACCTGTACTACAACTACGACTCCGAGGCGAACTTCGACTTCGGCGAGGTCTACGCCACCATCGGTGTCGGCGGCTTCAGCTTTTCCGGCTACTTCCTGACCAATACCGAAGCGGACGAGGGGCCGGACCAGGACTTCGAGGCCTTCGGTACCTACTACCTGTCGGCTGACTACGGCTTCGAGATCGGCAACGGCGTCGAGATGGGCCTGCACGTGGGCTACCACGACGGCGACTTCGCCGAGGCCTTCAACGGCACCGATGACGGTTACTTCGACTACAACATCAGCCTGTCCAAGGGCGGTTTTGGCTTCATGATCACCGACACCAACGCCGGTGGCCCCGCGGCCGAGGGCGGCTATGACAACGATGAGCCCAAGTTCGTCGTGTCCTACTCCGTCGACGTCGACCTGATGTAAGTCCCCCGCGCGGGCCGACCGGCCCGCGCTTTTTCCCTACCGCATTTTCTTCTCGCTGCCGCTTTGCAGCTACCGGCGCGGGCCGGGGCCGGGCAACAGGGCGCCGCCCTTGCCACGCATCGCGGCTCGCATGGCCGCCTCGCGGCGCTCCGCCGGCAGTTCGGCGAGAATGTCGAGCAGGCTCTCGTGGAGCACCGCCTGGTAGCGCTCTCCACTCTCCCGCAGCTGTGCCAGCGCCCGCGACGCCGCGTCCCGGTCCATGGGCTCCTGCCGCAGCGCCTGGCCCAGCGACTGCAGGGCGAGACGCAGTTCACGCCGGGCCGGCTGCGCCTCCGAGAGACGCTTGCGCAGCTGCGGGCGGAGGGTTTCCCGGACAGACGGGTCGAGGTCCCGGAGCGCCCAGGCCATGGGCGGCTGAGGGTCCGGCGGCGGCCGCAACAGGCGCCCGAGCAGCGCGCCGCCGACCAGCAGGTTGACCGCCACGGACAGCGCCAGCGCGAGGCCCACCCAGTGCGATTTCTTCATGACGTTTCTCCCGGGCCCGGTGCCGCGAGCAACAGGCGCTCCTGTTGCTCCCAGCCTTCCGCGTCGAGGGGGGCGGGCAGGCCCGCGCCGAGGACCACGCCGAGCGCCAGCGGCAGCATCGCCGCGAGCGCGGGGCGCCACAGCTGCCCGGGCGCCGCCGGCACCAGCCAGGCGAGCAGGCGTTCGAGTGCGCCGGGCAGCGGCCGGGCCGCCAGGATACGATCCATGGACGGCGGCGGCGCGACCTGGAACAGCGCCAGCTCCCGGTCCAGTGCCTGCGCCACCTGCTGCAGGGCGCGGGCCTGCGGCTCCGCCGCCAGCAGCGCCCGCGCGGCGTCGCGCTCCCCGGCCGGCCAGGCGGCGTCATCGCCGCCGTAGGCATCGACCAGGTCCTGAAAACGCTCAAGGTCCATGTTCTTCCTCCAGGGCCCGGCGCAGCGTGCGCCGCGCGCGGGCCAGTAACGATTCCAGCGCCTCGACGCTGACACCGACGATCTCGGCGGCCTCCCGGTTGCCGAGCCCCTGGTAGTGGCAGAGCACGAGGGCGCTGCGCTGGCGCTCGGGCAGGGCGTCGACGGCCTCGCGCACCCGCCGCGCGCGGGCCGCCTCGGCGAGGTCGACCTCCGGGCCACGCGTCGTTTCCTGCGGCAGCGCATCGCCCGTCAGGCTGATCCGCCCGTGGCGCCGCTGCCAGTCCACGCAGAGGTTGTGGGCGATACGGTGCAGCCAGGTAGTGAGCCGGGCCGCCTCCGGGCGATAGCGGTGGGCATCGGTCCAGAGGCGCACGAAGACCTCCTGGGTCACGTCATCGGCCTCGTCGCGGTCGCCGAGCATGCGCCGGGCGTAGCGGTTGAGCGGGGCCAGGTGCACGGCCAGCAGCGCCCGGTAGGCCGACTCGTCACCCGCGGCAACGCGGGCAACAAGCGTCGCCTCTTCGCTGGCCACGCCCGGCGGCGCCCCTTTCCCCCGGCGACCTGCCGCGGCTCCCTACTCGGACCACCGCGGGTTCTTGCCGGGTCGCCGTTCGCGCATCGTCGCGAGTTCGTCCTCGGTGATATAACCGTCGTCGTCGGCATCGAGTCGCTCGAAAGCCTGCTGCCGGGCCTCTTCATCGGTGACGTAGCCGTCGCCATCGGCGTCCATGGCCTCGAACATGGCGTCGGCCCGCTCGGCCATCCGGCCGCTGCGCTCCGCCTGCATGGCGTCGTGCTCCGCCCGGCTGATCCGGCCGTCGCCATCGCTGTCGGCCTCGGCGCGCAGCTCGGCGCCGCGCCCCCGCCGGGGAGGCTCGAACTCCCCGGGACCAATGCGTCCGTCCCCGTCCGTATCCATGGCCTCGATCATCGCCGCCGGCCCGGGACCGCGCCCCTGGCCCGGCTGGGCGGTCGCCGGCAGCGCCAGCGCGGTCGCGACGAGCAGTGCTGCGAAGGCTGAAACCGGGTGTGAGAATTGACGTTTCATGGTATCCCTCCATCGTCCATCGGCGGCGTCATCGTCCGCCTGCCTATGATACGAGCCGGGCGCCGATTTCCGTCGCACGCCCCGGACGGGCGGGCTGCCGCGCGACAGGCCCGGCGAGGCGCACGGCGAAATGCCTGTTTGCGCTGTCCCCGGGGTTGACCTAGCATCGGGGGTCCACCGGCCGCAACGGGCGCGCCGGTACCCGCACAGAACATGCACAGCGCGTGCACAGAGGACAACAGGGGGCGGCACCATGTTCGAGCGCAAGAGTTCCCGGCCCGAGGCCGAGCCCGCGCCCAGCGCAGAAAGCGCGGCGCCGCCGGCACAGCCGGCGCAGGCAAAGGCACCCACCCAACCAGCCAGCAGCGAGGCCAGGGCAATGATCGGATCCAAAGTGAAAGTCACCGGCGATATCGAGAGCGCGGAAGATCTCCTCATCGAGGGCGAGGTCAACGGCACGGTCACGCTCGCCGAGAACGAGCTCGTGATCGGCAACTCCGGCCGCGTGCACGCCGATATCGAGGCGAAGACCGTGCGCATCGAAGGCGAGGTGCAGGGCGACATCACCGGCAGGGAGCGCGTCGTGATCACCGCCTCCGGCAACGTGCAGGGCAATGTCAGTGCCCCGCGGGTCATGCTCGAGGACGGCGGCCGCTTCAAGGGCAGTATCGACATGGGCGGCAGCAAGGCGGCAACCGCGCCCTCGCCGGCACCCTCGCAGGCAGCAAAGCCATCGCCGGCAGAGCCTGCCCCGCAGGCGAAGGCCGGCGTCGCCGGCGTGGAAAAAGCCAGCTAGCCGGACACCATGGCAACCGCATCGGCGCGGCGGGAAGAAAGCGGGGTCCTGCGCAGCCGGTTGCTGCCGCGGCTACTCGGGGCGGAGCGGCTCGAGAAGCTGGGCACGCCGCACGTGCTGGATTTCGGCCGCGCGAATGCCGACAGCCTCGGCTACTTCAGCAACCACCCCTGCCGGCTGCAGGTGCTGGACGCGGCGGAGACGCTGCTGCCCCTGGCGAAGCGGCCCCGGGACGCGGACACCCCGCCGGCCGGGGTCGCCGAGTTCGACGCGCTGTTCCCCGAGCTCGCCGGCCAGCGCTTCGATATCGTCCTGCTCTGGGACTGCATCAATCTCCTGCCGGTGGGGGACCTGCCGGCCTTCTTCCGCTTCCTCGGCGAACACCTCCACGATGGCTGCCGGGGCCACGGCTTCATCCTGCACAAGCGCACCGTTGAGCCCCGGCTCCGGCACTTCGGCATCTGCGCGGAAGACACCCTGAAGCTCATCGCGGAACAACCGCTCACCCTGCACCTGCACAACCGCAAGGCCATCAACGAGGCCATGGACCCCCTGGCCATCGAGCACGCGGTACTGCACGGGGACGGGCGCCAGGAATTCCTCTTCCGCTAGTGCCCTGCTTCAGGCCACGTCCTTGGCCGAGTCCTCGTTCGCCGCGGTGTCATCGGCGTCGACGACGGTTCCCGTTACCACCTCCTCTGCCGGCGGCGCAGCGACTTCCTTTTCTTCCGGGTGCAGGACGGAGCCCACGGCAGCCACGGGCGCCTGCATCGTGGTCGTCGTCTTGTACTCGGCCGGCAGGGCCGGGATCGTCAGTACCCGCCAGATGCTGATCGCGGCCATGATGAACAGGAGCCCCGCCATGAGCAGGAAGAAGCTCTCGAGCCCGAAGGTTGCCTGCACGAAAGACACCGTGAGCGGACCGGTCACGCAGACAATGCCCGACAGGAGAACGATGGTGCCGCTTGCCGGCGTGATTTCCGCCGGCCGCAGGTGGTCGTGGATGAGCGCCACCACCAGCGAATACTGCGACAGGCAGAAGCCGCCGAAGACGAAGGCCGCCGCGTAGAGCCGCGGGCCGGCCGCGGTCTCCGCCGCCGCATAGACGGCGGCGACGCCGGCGATGATGCTCGCGCCTCCGAGGATCCAGCGACGGTCCACCATGTCGGAGAGCTGCCCCAGGGGCCACTGCAGCAGCATGGCGCCGCCGAGGAGCGCGCCCATGAACAGTGCGACCTCCTCGGCACTGAGGCCGAGCTTGGCCGCATACACGGCCCCCATGCCATACACCATGCTCCCGCACCACTGGATCAGCACCAGGCCGATGACCCCCATCCTGGCGCGGTACCACAGGTGCCCGAGGCTGACCCGCTCGGAGACCTCCATCACCGGTGTGCGCAGCACGGTCATGAGGATGGGGATGGCGGCGACGCTGACCAGCACCGAGACGAGCACGAAGAGGGCAAAGCCGCCGGGGTCCGCGAGCGTGAGCAGGAACTGGCCGCCCGCGGTGCCGGCGAGGAGGATGACCATGTAGGCGGCGAGGATGCGACCGCGGCTTTCGTTAGTCGCCGCCTCGTTCAGCCAGCTCTCGGTCACCACGAAAATGGTCGAGAAGGCCAGGCCCGTCACCAGGCGCATGGCGGCCCAGACCCAGGGGTCGACGAAGCTGGCGTGCACGAGAATGGTCACGGAAGCCACGGCGGAAACGGCCGCGAAGGTGCGGATATGCCCCACCCGGTCGATGAGCCGGGGCGCCCACACGGACCCGAGCAGGAAGCCGGCGAAGTACGACGACATCACCAGGCCCGTGAGCCCGTCCGCAAAGCCCTCCTGCTCCGCCCGGAAGCCGAGCAGGGTGCCCTGTACGCCGCTCGCCAGGCCGACGAGCAGCAGGCCGAAGAAGAGCGGCCAAAGAGAAACGAGCGTGCGCGCAGCCATGGTCTGTTACCGGTGCAGGGTCGGCGAGTCTACGAACGGTGCCGGCGGGCTGGCAAGAGGCAATGGGCCGGAAAAGTACCCGGCGCGGACCATCCCGCCGGAGACCGCGTGATGGACAGCACAGAAATGGCCGCCCGGACCGCGGCAGCCGTGGTCCGGATCGCCGTAATCCCCTATGCTGAGCGCCGCCAACCATCGGGGTGCCTTATGCCCTTTACGCTTGAAACGGCGTCGGAAATGCCGGAGCGGCCATCGCGTGCAGACTGACGGGACAGATCACCTGCTGGAGTGCCTGCTGGCGCTGTGCCGCCTGCACCGGCTGCCGACGACCCGCGAGGCGTTACGGGCCGGGCTTCCGCTGGGCGACAGCGGACTGACGCCGTCGCTGTTCGACCGCGCTGCCAGCCGCGCCGGCATGACCAGCCGCATCCTCGCGCGCGCGCCGGCGGCGATCGACCGGGCGCTGCTGCCCGCCGTCATCCTCCTCGAGGATCAGAAAGCCTGCCTCCTCCTGGGCTGGAGCGACGATGGCAACCACGCCCGGGTCGTCTTCCCGGAGCTGAACGACGCCGAGGTCGAGCTCGATGCCGGGGAGCTCGCGCGCCGCGCCACCGGCGACGTGATCATCTGCCGCCCGCGTTTCCGCTTCGACGCCCGCACGCCGCGCACCGGGACCACGGACCGGGGACACTGGTTCTGGAGTGCGCTCCGGGAGAACGCCCCCATCTACCGGGATGTGCTGCTGGCGGCTTTCTTCATCAACGTCTTCGCCCTCGCGCTGCCGCTGTTCACCATGAACGTCTACGACCGGGTGGTACCGAACTACGCGGTGGAGACGCTGTGGATGCTGGCCGCGGGTGTCATCGTGATCCTGCTCGCCGACATCACGCTGCGCACCATGCGCGGCTATTTCCTCGACCTCGCCAGCAAGCGGGTGGACGTGAAGCTGTCGGCACGCATCCTCGAACGCGTGCTCGGCATGCGCCTGGAGCACCGGGCACCGTCCGTCGGCTCCTACGCGGTCAACCTGCGCGCCTTCGAGACCGTGCGCGACTTCATCACCTCCGCGACGATCGCCACAATGATCGATGTGCCCTTCGCCCTCATCTTCATGGCGGTCATCGCCTGGATCGCCTGGCCCATTCTCGTCCCCATCGCCATCGGCCTGGCTATCGTGCTGGTCTACGCCATGATCCTCCAGGGCAAGTTGCGCGAGCTGACCGAAACCACCTTCCGCGCCAGCGCCCAGCGCAACAGCACGCTCATCGAGAGCCTGGTCGGCCTCGACTCGATCAAGGCCATGGGCGCCGAATCGATCATGCAGCGCAAGTGGGAGGACGCGACCGCCTTCCTGAGCCACGTCGGCGTACAGCTGCGGCTGCTGACCAACTCGAACGTCAACCTCACCCAGTGGGCCTCGCAGATGGTGACCATGTTCGTCATCGTCACCGGCGTCTACCTGATCACCGCCGGCGAGCTGACCATGGGCGGTCTGATCGCCTGCACGATGCTCTCGGGACGGATCATGGCGCCGATCTCGCAGGTCGCCGGCCTGCTGACCCAGTACCACAACGCCGAAATCGCGCTGAAGTCCCTCGACGAGGTGATGAAGACGCCGGTGGAACGCCCCGAGGGTGCCCAGTTCCTGTCCCGGGAGATGTTCCGCGGCGAGATCGAGTTCAGGAACGTCAGCTTCAACTACCCGAATGCAGCCATGCCCTCCCTGGAGAACGTCTCTTTCCGCATCAGCCCCGGAGAGCATGTCGCCATCCTCGGCCGGGTCGGCTCGGGCAAGACGACGCTGCAGAAGCTGGCCATGGGGCTGTACCAGCCGTCGGACGGCGCCATCATGATCGATGGCATCGACCTGCGGCAGCTCGACCCGACGGAGCTGCGCTCCCGCATCGGCTACGTGCCCCAGGACGTCACCCTGTTCTACGGCAGCCTGCGCGACAACCTGACCCTGGCCCACAAGGGCGTCGGGGACAGCGCGTTGGTGCGCGCGGCGGAGATCGCCAACCTCGGCGAGTTCATCAACCGCCACCCGGAAGGCTTCGACATGATGATCGGCGAGCGCGGCGACTCGCTCTCCGGCGGCCAACGCAAGTGCGTCGCCCTCGCCCGCGCGATCGTCGGCGACCCGCCGATCCTGCTCATGGACGAACCCACCGGGTCCATGGACCACTCGACCGAGACCGCTGTGCGCAAGCACCTCGAGGAATACATCCAGGGGCGGACCTGGCTGGTGGTGACGCACCGCAACTCGCTGCTGTCCATGGTCGAGCGCATCATCGTGGTCGACAACGGGCGGATCGTCGCTGACGGCCCCCGCGACAAGGTTATCGAGGCCCTGCAGCAGGGCCGCATCGGGAAGGCGAAATGAACGACGCGGAGCGCAGGGACGAGCACGGCGGGGCCCGGGCCGCGCCGGCGGCCCCGGGGGCGGAGGACAGCACCCCGCGCCGGCGCGGTGCCGGCCGGCGCCTGGTCGACCGGCTGTTTGCGCCCTGGATGCGCGAGGTCGAGGCGGACGCCATCAACTGGCAGCAGGACGCGCACCAGGCGAGGATCGAGCAGAACCCGCTGCGCGCCCGGGCGCTGCTCTACGCCGTGGCGCTTACGGTGATCGCGCTGATCGCCTGGGCCGCCTTCGCCGAGGTCGACGAAGTCACGCGCGGCAGCGGCAAGGTGATTCCCTCCCGGCAAGTGCAGGTCATCCAGTCCCAGGACGGTGGCGTGATCCGCGAGATCAATATCCGCGAGGGCCAGGTGGTGCAGGCCGACGAACTGCTGGTACGCCTGGACCAGACCCGCTCGCGCTCCACCCTGCGGGAGAACGTCGCCGAGACCCGCGCCCTCAGGCTCAAGGCCCTGCGCCTGCAGGCGCTGATCGATCGGGCTCCCTTCGAACCGCCGGCGGGACTCGCGGAGGCCGTTCCCGGGATCGTGGACGAGGAGCGGGAGCTGTACGAGTCCAGCCTCGAGCAGCTGGCCCTGCAGCAGCAGATCGCGCGCGAACAGCTGACCCAGCGGCGGGAAGAGCTCACGGAAGTGACGGCCCGCGAGCGGCAGATGGCGCGCTCCCTCGAGCTGTCGGAGCGGGAGCTGTCCGTCACCCGGCCGATGGTGGCGTCCGGCGCCGTATCGGAGGTCGAGATCCTGCGCCTCGAGCGCGAGGTCAACCAGCTCGCCGGCGAGCGCGACCAGGCCCGGGCGCAGATGCAGCGCATCCGCGCCGCCATCACGGAGGCCGAGCGCAAGGTCGAGGAGGTCACCGTCGAATTCCTGAACGTCGCCCGGGAGGACCTCACGGAAACGCTGAGCCGCATCAGTGCCCTCGAGGAGACGCGCACGGGGCTCTCCGACCGGGTCGCGCAGACGGACGTGCGCTCGCCGGTGGCCGGCACCATCAAGCAGCTCTACTACAACACGATCGGCGGCGTGGTCCTTCCCGGCAAGGAGATCGTGGAAATCGTTCCGCTGGACGACACGCTCCTGGTGGAAGTGCGCATCCGCCCGCGCGACATCGCCTTCCTGGTCCCCGGCCAGGAGGCCCTGGTGAAGTTCTCCGCCTACGACTTCGTGGTCTACGGCGGCCTCGACGGTGTGGTCGAGCACATCGGCGCCGACACGGTGCTGGACGAGGACGGCAACCCCTTCTACAAGGTCAACGTGCGCACCCAGGATGCCAGCCTCGGCGAGGACAAGCCCATCATCCCCGGCATGACGGCGGAGGTGGATATTCTCACCGGCAAGAAGACGGTGCTGGCCTATCTCATGAAGCCCGTGCTCCGCGCCAAGGAATACGCGCTTTCCGAGCGCTGAGCCCCGCTCATGGACCAGCTCTTCCTGTCTGATGGCAATACCCTGGCGGCCCGCTGGCGGGACGCCTTCCCCGATGCGAGGCTGGTCGCACCGGGTGCGGCCGCGGCGATCGCCGGCGCTGCCGATGCCCTCCTCTGGCTCGACGGCGGTCGAATCGGCGACCGGGAGGGCCTGGAGCGCGCGGCGCGGCAGGCCCTCGAGGCCTCACCGCGGGTGATCGTGATGCGGCCGGCGCCGTCGGAAAGCGAGGCCTTCGCGCTGCTCTCGCTGGGCGTCAGCGGCTACTGCCACCTGGCGGCGAGCCCGGTGCAGCTCCGGGAGATCGCCGGGGTGGTCGCGGAAGGCGGCATCTGGATGCCGCCGGAGCTGCTGCGGCGCCTGGTGGGCCTGTCGCGGCGGGTGGTCTCCCCGACCTCGCGCGACGCCGCCGGGGTGGAAAGCCTCACGGAGAAGGAATTCGCCGTCGCCAGCCTCGTCGGCGGCGGCGCAAGCAACCGGGAGATCGCCGAGCGCCTCGCCATGTCCGAGCGCACGGTGAAATCCCACCTCTCCTCGATCTTTCGCAAAATGGATGTGCGCGACCGGGTGCAGCTCGCCCTGGCCATGAACGATATCCCCGTCGACAACAGCGCCTGAGCGGCGATCGCTGCGGGCGGCGACCGGCAACCCCCCCGCTCAAGCCCTGCGCGTCCGCCGGCCCCGGTCTTGTGTGCATCGGATCACAGATCTGGCGCTAACTCCCGCCAACCTGCCCAAAAGTACGAGGCGCAACCCATCGCCCGGCCCCATCCTGTCAAGCAACCGAAAGCGCCACCCGCATCCCGACGCGGGAATCGACAGTCAACCGTACGAGGAACACGCCCATGGCCGCAGCTGCCATTGCCACCGTCACCGCCATCGAAGGCACCGCCTACGCCCGCAACGCCGAGGGCGAACTGCGCGAACTCAGGGTCGGTGACCAGCTCCGCCAGGGCGAGACCCTGGTCACCCCCGAGGGCAGCCGGGTCGAGCTGGAACTTGCCGATGGTGAGGCCATTGCCATCGCCGGGATCCCGGAAGTCAGTATCGATGCAGACATGCTGGCCGAGCTCGCCGCCGGCGCCGATGAAGCGGCCCTGCGCGACGAGACCCTCGACGACGTGATCGCCGCCCTCGAGGGCGACGGCGACCTCTCCGAGGTGCTCGAGGCGACCGCCGCCGGCGCCGGTGCAGACGGTACCAACGCGGGCTCCAGCTTCATCCGCCTGGCCCGCATCAGCGAGGACACGCCCGAGTTCAGCGGACTGCGCGATGCCTCCGGCACAGAGGCCACCGCCTTTGTCGAGCAGGGAGAGCCCATCATCGGCGCCGAACTCGAGCCCGACGCGGCCACCACGCCGGAAGAGCAGCCGGTCACCATCGCCGTGCTCGACAACGATGACTATGTCGAAGGCGCCATCGTCAGCGCCGTCTCTGCGCCGCAGAACGGCGTCGCCAGCATCAACGCGGACGGCACGGTGACCTACAAACCCAACCCGGGCTTCACCGGCCAGGACACGTTCACGTACACCTCCATCACCCCGGACGGCAACGTCACCGGTACCACCACGGTCACCGTCGACGTCACACCGACCAGCGAGCCGCCGCTTCCGCCGCCGCCCCCGCCGCAGCTGCCGACCCTGTCCATCGGCGATGCCGTGGTCGTCGAGGGCGATACCGCCGCGGTGACGGTCACCCTGTCCTCGCCCAGCGACAGCACGGTCACCGTCAGCTTCGCCAGCGCCGACGGCACCGCGACCGCCGTGGGCGGCGACTACGACCCGGTGAGCGGCACGCTGAGCTTCGCCCCGGGAGAGACCGAGAAGACCATCCTCGTCCGGACCAACAGCGACGATCTCGAGGAAGGCACCGAGTTCCTCAACCTCGAACTCACCGGGCCGACCAACGCGGTCATCGGTGACGGCAACGGCATTGTCGAGATCACCGACGACTTCACCCCGGCGCCGCCGCCGACCATCAGCATCGGTGACGTTACGGTCACCGAGGGGCAGACCGCACAGTTCACGCTGACCCTTTCGAGCCCCGTGGACACGCCGGTCACCGTGGCCTTTGCAACGGCGAACGGCTCCGCGATCTCCGGCGCCGACTACGACGCGAACAGCGGTACGGTCACCTTCGCGCCGGGCACGACGACCGCCAGCGTCAGCGTGCAGACCAACGAGGACGACCTGGAGGAAGGCAACGAGAATGCCTTCGTGAACCTGAGCAACCCCAGCGGCGCGACCATTGCCGACGGCACGGGCACACTCACGATCACCGACGGCGCGGAGCCCCCTCCGCCGCCGCCCCCGCCGCCCCCGCCGCCCCCGCCGCCTCCGCCCGCGGAAAACGAGCCGCCGGTGGCCCAGGGTGACAGCGCCGCGACCGGGGAGAACACGCCCGTCGACATCGACATTCTCGCCAACGATGCCGACCCGGACGGCACCCTCGTGCCCGGTTCCGTCGCCATCGTCGCCCAGCCCGAGAACGGGTCCGTCACCGTCGACCCGGTGACCGGCGAGGTGACCTACACCCCGGACCCGGAGTACTCCGGCACCGACTCCTTCACCTACACGGTGCGGGACGATGACGGCGCGACCTCCAACACGGCCACGGTGTCCATCGTGGTCAGTGAGGGCCGCGAGATCGCCCAGTTCACGGACAACTGGGTCAATGGCGTGGAGTACACCACCTTCGACAGCTCCGGCGCCGTCACCGGCTCAGGCCTTACCGGCGACCAGGACGGCAGACCCGGCTCTTTCGCCTACAACGAAGGCGATAGCATCGTCTTCAAGGTCGGCAACATCACGATCGCGGAGTTCAGCTCGGAGAACGCCCCCTGGACGGAAGACGCGGTCCTGTTCATCCACGACTTTGCCGTGCCCGGTGCCGACCTCGCCAACACGAACGCCATGTACCTGGAGAACACGGCGATCTTCCTGCAGGCGCTGGACGACAACCTGTCCGACGGCGACCTGTCCGATGGCCTGCAGACCAATCTCGTCAGCAACAGCGAAACGGCCTACGCCGACGGCATCAACATCAGCCGGGCGACCCGGGACGCCTTCGCCGACTACGAAGTCGACAGCAACGGCCGCGCCACGGCCCCCGGGACGGGCCAGCCCCTGAACCTGGCAGACACCGGCAAGGTCATGATCCAGGACGCCCTGGCCCATGTCGGCATCGACTTCACCCGCCAGAGCGAGGCGGACCCGGACGGAGGCGCCGACGGCAGCTTCGAGAACGTGTTCGAGACGGTTGCCATGCAGCACGTCCAGGACACGGTGGATGAGCTGACCGAAGGCACGGGCCGCGACACGGACAACTTCGATGCGCGCCTCGACGACGTGATCGTCGCCGGCGACGGTGTGGTTACCTACTTCTCCGACACGATCGACGTCAACGACCCGGCGAGCAACCAGATCGAATTCGACGCCTCGAGCCTGCTCGCCAACGCGACGCCGCAGCAGGTGGCCAATACGGCCAACATGGAGATCGAGCTGACCGACGACACCGGTGCCTACGTCACCCTCGACGGCGTGAAGACGCAGGTCGGCGAGGTGGTCTTCGACGCCGCCGCGCGCACCGGTGCCATCGAGCTCGACCCGAACGCGATCAGCAACGAGCAGATCGCCGCCGGCGCGCTCGACACCCTCGAGTTCGAGTACCGCATCTGGGACTGGACCGCCAACATCGTGGTCAAGGTCGAGCCCCTGGACCTGTACAAGGCCAAGATCATCGCGACCGTGGAAGACGTGCCGGAGAGCGCCGAGTACAACCAGTTCAGCATCACGCACAGCCTGGCTGGCGATCTTCAGGCCGAGGACGGAACAACCTTCCAGTCCGATATCTTCACCACTGACCAGGTGCTCACCGTGCGCTTCGCGCCGGAGGGCCTGGCCCCCTTCATCGCCGAGTACGGTGACGACTTCACGGTGCCCGTGGAGTACAGCACCGACGGTGGCAGCAGCTGGCAGCCGCTCGACCAGGACGGCACCTGGATCTCCCCGGGGTCTCCGCTGCCGCTGCCCGAGTTCAGCTTCACCTGGCCGGCGAACACGGAAACCATCCAGTTCCGCATCCCGCTCTTCGACGACCTCGCCGACGAGCCGGGGCCCGGCTGGACCGGCCCGGACTACCCGGACCTGGTCGGGCAGGGTGTTGAGGCCATAGATATCACCATCGGCGGCAACGACAACTTCTTCACGGAGAACCTGCAGCCCGGGATCATCGACAACGACCCGACGGGCAGCGACCTGCCGGTCATCGCCATCGACTTCGTCATTGTCAGCGAGGGCGACGGCGAGGCCGTGTTCACCGTGTCGCTGAGCGGCGACGACCCATCACGGACGGATGACATCACCGTCGATTACAGCATGGCCGACCTCAGCACCACCGCGGGCGCCGACTACACGGCAGTGAGCGGCACGCTGACCTTCGCCCCGGGCGATAGCACGCAGACGATCACGATTCCGATCATCGACGATCTCGTCATCGAGGAGCCGAACCCCGAGTTCGCTCTGGTCAACCTGAGCAACCCGACCAATGCGGTGCTCGGCGACCCGCAGGGGACCCTGCGGATCTTCGACAACGACGGCCCGTCGGTCTTCGAATCCGGTCTGCCCGACGGCAGCAACCCCGAGCCCGCGGACCTCGTCGCCGACGGAGTTCTCGACCTCTCGGAGTTCGACGACATCAACATCCAGGCCGTTCGGGTGGACGGCCAGGACGTCACCGGCGGCGGCACGATCAGCACGCCGTTCGGACAGCTGGAAATCGCTGAAGACAATGGCAGCTACAGCTGGACCTACACGCTGCAGAACACGAGCGGGCACGACCAGGCGCCCGGCAATGTCAATTTCGAGGCGTTCTCCGTCGAGATCGTCGGCGAGGACGGCGTGCCCCGCGATGCCGGCCTGTTCATCGTCAATATCGTCGACGACGTGCCCACGGCCGTGGCCGACAGCGACAGTCTCGCCGCCGCCGAGTTCGGCCCCGCCACCGGCAACGTGCTCGACAACGACACAGCCGGCGCCGACGGCGCCACCGTGGTCGGCGTCGCCGCCGGCAACACCGGCGCGGCCCTGGACAGCGCCGCCACCGTCGGCACGGCCATCGCCGGCGACCACGGCACGCTGACCATCAACAGCGACGGCGGCTACAGCTATACCCGCAATCCCGGCTCCCCCGGCGACGTGAGTGATGTCTTCACCTACACCATCGAGGACGCCGACGGCGACCGGTCTTTCGCCACGGTCACCGTGACCATCGGTGACGGCGACGTCACCGTCAATCTGCCCGCCGAGGCCGGTGAAGGCACCGCCTCCGTGGACGAGGCCGGCCTCGACGGCATCGGCTCCGATGCCGCCAGCGACAGCGAGACCACTACCGGCACCTTCAGCTACAGCGCCGTCGACACCCCGGTCGACATCGTCATCGGCGGTGTCACCGTGGTCGAGAACGGCGCCCTGACCGCGACCACGACCGTCACCACGGCCATCGGCGTGCTCACCGTCACCGGCTTCGATGCCGTTGCCGGCGAAGTCGACTACAGCTACACGCTGTCCGGCCCGATCACCGATGGCACCGGCGTCGAGACCGACTCCATCGAAGTCAGCGTCAGCGACGACGACGGCGACTCGGCAACGGGCTTCATCAACATCAACATCGTCGATGACCTGCCGGCCATGACGGTCGACGGCGCCAGCAGCGTGGTCGAAGGCGCGGCGCCGATCGGCGGCAGCTGGGACGACAGCAGCTACGGCGCCGACGGTGCGGCCAGCGTCAAGGTGCTCGTGGGCGGTGCCCAGTACGACCTGGGCGATGACATCGTTCTCGCGGAAGGGACGCTCAACGTCGCCGGCGACGGCACCTGGACCTTCGCGCCGGTTGCAGACCTGGACACCGCGGGAAGCGTCACGTTCAGTGTCGAGGTCACCGACAACGACGGCGACGTCGCCTCGGACGACCACACTATCAGCATCACCGACCGGCAGGGTCCGGTCGCCGCCGATGACTCCGCCAGCACCGCGGAGGATACGGCCGTAACCTTCTCGGTCACCGGAAACGACTCCGACCCGGATGGCACCATCGACCCCGCCACCATCGTCATCACCAGTGGGCCCTCTAACGGCAGCCTGATGGTCAACGCTGACGGCACGGTCACCTACACGCCTAACGGGGACTACAGCGGCCCCGATAGCTTCACGTACACCGTGCAAGACAACGACGGCCTGGTCTCCAACGAGGCCACGGTGAGCCTGACCGTCGACCCGGTCAACGATCCGCCGGTTGCGGTGGATGACTCCGCCAGCACCGCGGAGGATACGGCCGTAACCTTCTCGGTCACCGGCAACGACTCTGACCCGGACGGCACCATCGATCCCACCAGCGTCGTCATCACCGGCGGGCCGTCTAACGGCAGCCTGGTGGTCAACACTGACGGCACAGTGACCTACACGCCGAACGGGGACTACAGTGGCGCGGACAGCTTCACCTACACCGTCGAGGACAACGACGGCCTGGTCTCCAACGAGGCCACGGTGACGCTGACCGTCGATCCGGCTAACGATCCGCCGGTTGCGGTGGCCGACAGCGCGTCGACCGACGCGAACACGGCCGTGGAGATCGACATTCTCGGCAACGACAGCGACGCGGACGGCACCCTCGTCCCCGGCACCGTGGCGATCGTCACGCAGCCAGCCAACGGGACCGTGTCCGTCGACCCCGTGACCGGCAATGTGACTTACACCCCGGACCCGGACTACAGCGGTCCCGATTCCTTCACCTACACCGTGCAGGACGACGACGGTAACACCTCGAACACCGCGACGGTCTCCCTTGTCGTGAACGACGGCGATGTCACCGTCAACCTGCCCGCCGAGGCCGGTGAAGGCACCGCGTCCGTGGACGAGGCCGGTCTCGACGGCATCGGCTCCGATGCCGCCAGCGACAGCGAGACCACCACCGGCACCTTCAGCTACAGCGCCGTCGACACCCCGGTCGACATCGTCATCGGCGGTGTCACCGTGGTCGAGAACGGCGCCCTGACCGCGACCACGACCGTCACCACGGCCATCGGCGTGCTCACCGTCACCGGCTTCGATGCCGTTGCCGGCGAAGTCGACTACAGCTACACGCTGTCCGGCCCGATCACCGATGGCACCGGCGTCGAGACCGACTCCATCGAAGTCAGCGTCAGCGACGACGACGGCGACTCGGCAACGGGCTTCATCAACATCAACATCGTCGATGACCTGCCGGCCATGACGGTCGACGGCGCCAGCAGCGTGGTCGAAGGCGCGGCGCCGATCGGCGGCAGCTGGGACGACAGCAGCTACGGCGCCGACGGGGCGGCCAGCATCAAGGTGCTCGTGGGCGGTGACCAGTATGACCTGGGCGAGGACATCGTCCTCGCGGAAGGGACGCTCAACGTGGCCGGCGACGGCACCTGGACCTTTGCGCCCGCCGACGCCCTGCACTCCACGGGAAGCCTCACTTTCAGCGTCGAGGTCACGGATAACGACGGCGACGTCGCATCCGACGACCACACCATCGCCATCACCGATGGCCAGGGGCCGGGTGGAGGCGATGTGATTACGCTGACCACTGACGAGGACAGCATCACCGATTCCGCCACGGACACCGTGTCCTTCACGCTCGGTACCGACGCGCTGGACAGCATGGCCTTCGGCACTACGCTCACGGGCCTCGACGACAACGGCGGCGAGATCACCTGGGTGCGTAACAGCGATACGGAAGTCGTCGGCCAGGTCGGCGGCGCCACCGCCGTCACGCTGACGCTGACGCCGAACCTGGCGGCAGGCACGGCAACGGTCGCCATGCAGCTTGCGGACAACGTTACCCATGCCAGTGCCGACGGTGAGAACATGCTGTCGCTCGGCAGCATCGAGGTGATCGCGGCAGAAGCCGACGGGTCCAGTGCGGCCGGCACGGTGAACTTCGAGGTTGTCGACGACGTCCCGAGCGTCCAGCTGGACGGCCAGTTCACTGGCGACCTGGTCATCGATGAGGCGAACATCGTCGAAAGCGACACGGCGAACTTCGCCGCCGCGTTCAGCAACGAGTTCGGTGCCGATGGCCAGGGCGCGACAGACAGCCGGGTCTTCAGCCTGTCGGTGGGCAGTACGGCGAGCGGCCTGGTGGATACGGCGACGGGCACCGCCGTCCACCTCACCCTGGACGGCGACGATGTCGTCGGCCGGGTGGACGGCAGCGGCGAGGAAGTCTTCCGCGTGGCCGTGGATGCCAACGGCGAGGTCACTCTCACCCAGGCCCGCGCCGTGCAGCACCCGGACACGAACGACAGCGACGAGATCACCTACATCGACGCGGGGGCCATCAACCTCGTGCAGACGATCACCGACGGAGACGGCGACACGGCCGAGGCGTCCCTGGATATCGGGCTGAAGCTGGGCTTTCAGGACGATGCCCCGACGGCGCCCGGCCCGGTTGTCGTCGATCTCGAGGTCCCGGTCAGCACCGTTGAAGTTACAAACGTCGCGGCTGCCTGGGACAACGTCAACGGCGGCAATGTCGATATCACCGACAACGACTCCAGCGGCGACGGTTTTATTCAGCTGGAGTGGGGTACGCCCGCGTCCAGCGGCGGCGGCCGCTCCGGCTATGATTTCAGCCTGAGCGACTCGCCGGTCGTCCTGGACTCGGCGTTTGACCTGGGTACCTTCACCCACAACAACTTCCCCATCAATCTCAACGGGGGGACCCTGGACAACACGGACCTGGAGGTGAGCTTCGACATCGTCATCGACGGTCAGGCCACCACGGTCGACATCGTCGTCGAGATCGATCACAACGAGACGCCGAACAGCGGTGCCAACCCCGACGACATCATCACCATCACCAGCTTCTCTGCGAGCATCGCCGGTGCCGGCAACATGCAGCAGGAAATCACGGTGGGAGAGCGGACCTACGTCCTGCAGATCGACGGCTTCCGCGACGGCAGCGGCGACCCGGTGAACCAGGTCTTCACCGAAGAGGGCGAGGCCAACACGTTCACACTGCAGGCGCGGCTGCTGTCCACTGATGACCTGCCGAGCGCGGGCGGACAGATCGCCGGATCGATCTTCGGTGCCGACGGCCCCGGTGACGACGCGGTGGCCTGGCAGGGCGAGAGCGGCGGTGAGGTGCAGGGCACCTATGGTGTTCTCACCGTGCAGGCGGACGGCAGCTGGACCTACCTGATGGACCGCGACGCGCGGGATGCCTTCTCGGGCAACGAGACGGAGACCTTCGACTTCTTCGTGGTCGACAAGGATGGGGACCGGTCCGCATCGAGCCTGACCATCAACCTCAACGAGGTTGCCAACCAGACCCCGATCGCCCTCGACCTCGACGGCGACGGTGTCGAGTACCTGTCCCGCGACGCCGGCGTGGTGTTCACGGACCAGGCCACCGGCGAGTCGGTCAACACCGCCTGGGTCGCCGGCGACGACGGCCTGCTGGTCGTCGACGCCAACGACTCCGGCACCGTCGATGAGACCCGCGAGTACGTGTTCACCGAGTGGAGCGACAGCGCCGAAACGGACATGGAAGCCGTGGCCGAGGTCTTCGACAGCAACCAGAACCAGCTGCTGGATGCCGGAGATGACGCCTGGAGCCAGTTCGCGGTCTGGCGGGACGCCGACAGCGACGGCGTCACCGACGCCGGTGAACTGGTCTCCCTCGATGATCTCGGCGTGGAGAGCATCGCGCTCACCTATCGCGACGACAGCGAGGCCGCCGAGGCCGCCGATGGCGACGTGAAGATCTTCGGCCAGTCCGAGGTCACCTGGGAAGACGGCGAGGTCACCATCGCGGAAGACACGAGCTTCGCGATCAACGTGGCCGACCTCCTCCCCGAGGCCGACGGCGCCGAAAGCATCGACGCCTACCTGCAGGCCAGCTTCGATGGCGCGAACACCATCGTCCAGGTCAGCAAGTCCGGTGGCTTCGCCGGCGAGGCGGGCGGCGCGGCCGCGGTCGACCAGACCATCACCTTCGAGGGTGTCGACCTGCTCGGCGGGCTGGAAGGCAACGATGCGATCCAGGCCATGATCGACGCCGGCAAGCTGAACGTCGACCAGTAGGCGGCCCGGGCCGTCTCCAACCCTGCGCCGGGCGACCGGCGCGGGGTTTGTTTTTTCCTGGCGGTGCTCCGAAGCGGGCCCGGGAGCGGTTGGGCACCCCCGGCGAGTTACGTATACTGCCGGCTGGTCCGCCGGTATTGGCATGTCGACTTGCCCCGAACCCTGCTCACAGCCGTCTTAAGCGCCCTCCTGCTTGCCCTCACCGCCTGCGGCGGCGGCGAGACCAACGTCGAGCGGGGCAACCGCGAGGGCATCCTCCACTACGGCAACGGCAGCGAACCGCAGGGGCTCGACCCGCACGTGGTCACCGGCGTACCGGAAAACCACCTGATCCGCGCCCTGTTCGAGGGCCTGGCGGTCAAGAACCCCTACACGCTGGAACCGGAGCCGGGCGTCGCCGAATCCTGGGACGTGAGCGAGGACGGCCGCGTGGTGACCTTCCATATCCGGGAGGATGCCCGCTGGTCCAACGGCGACCCGATCACGGCAGAGCAGTACGTATGGTCCTGGAAGCGGGCCCTGCACCCGGAGATGGGCAACCTCTACGCCTACATGCTCTACCCGGTGAAAAATGCCGAGGCCTTCGCCACGGGCAAGCTGGCGGACTTCAGCGAGGTCGGCGTCAAGGCGCTGGACCCGCTGACGCTGGAAGTCACGCTCACGGAGCCCACGCCCTACTTCATCCAGCTCATGGACCACTACAGCACCTTCGCGGTTCACCCGGAAACCATCCTGGCCCACGGCAAAATGACGGATCGCTTCACCCGCTGGACCCGGGTCGAGAACATCGTCGGCAACGGTCCCTTCGTGCTCACCGAGTGGAAGCTCAACCGTCGCATCCGCATGGCCAGGAGCGACAGCTACTGGGACCGCGCGCGGGTTCGGCTCAACGGCGTCGTCTTCTACCCCACGGAGAACCTGGTCAGCGAGGAGCGGATGTTCCGTGCCGGGGCGCTGCACTACACCCAGTCCCTGCCGCTGGACAAGATTCCCGTCTACCAGGCCATGGACGACTCGCCCTACGTCCAGGCCCCCTACCTAGGCACCTATTTCTACCTGGTTAACACGACGCGGCCGCCGCTGGATGACGTGCGCGTGCGCCAGGCCCTGTCCATGGCCGTGGACCGGGCCACGCTGTCGAACACCGTGATGCAGGGCTCCGTGGTGCCCGCCTACAGCATCACCCCGCCCGGCACGCTGGGCTACGAGCCGCCGCAGGTCTTCGACTATGATCCGGCGGCCGCCCGGCGCCTGCTCGCCGAGGCCGGCTACCCGGACGGCGAAGGCTGGCCCGGTGTGGAGCTCATCTACAACACCCAGGAGGCGCACCGGAAGATCGCCGTCGCCGTGCAGCAGATGTGGAAGGACGAACTCAATATCGAGGTCACCATCGCCAACCAGGAATGGAAGGTCTACCTCGATTCGGTGAGCACCATGAACTTCGACATCGCCCGCCGCGGCTGGATCGGCGACTACGTGGACCCGAACAACTTCCTCGACCTCTACCTGAGCGAAGGCGGCAACAACAACACCGGCTTCAAAAGCGCCGTCTACGATGACCTCATCCTGAACAAGGCACCGCAGGCCCGGAGCCGCGAGGCGCGCTACGCGATCTTCCGCGAGGCGGAGCGGATGCTCATGGAGCAGATGCCGATCATCCCGATCTACACCTACACCAGCCGCCATCTCGTGCATCCGAGCGTGAAGGGGCTGCCCGCGAACCTGATGGATTCGCTGAACCTGCGCTATGTCTGGCTGGATCCGGATTGGCAGCAGGCAGACGGGGAGGCGCGCTAGCATGGGCCGCTTTATCGCCCTTCGGCTGCTGCAGGCGATACCGGTGATCCTCGCCGTGATCACCGTGACCTTTTTCCTCGTCCGGGTCGCCCCCGGCGGCCCCTTCGACAGTGAGAAGGCGGTGCTGCCGGAGGTCAAGGCGGCCCTCGAGCGCCAGTACCGCCTGGACCTGCCGCTCGTGCAGCAATACACCGCCTACCTCGGTGACCTGGCCCAGGGGGATCTCGGCCCCTCCTTCAAATACCCCGGCCGCAGCGTCAACGAGCTGATTGCCGCAGGGCTGCCGGTCACCGCCGAGCTCGGCCTCTACGCCCTGCTGGTGGCGGTGCTCATCGGCGGCAGCGCCGGTATCTTCGCCTCGCTGAAACCGAACACGGCGCAGGACTACCTGCCCATGGCCGCGGCGATGATCGGGATCTGCATGCCGACCTTTCTCCTCGGCCCCCTGCTGGTACTGGTGTTCGGCATCCACCTGGAGTGGCTGCCGGTCTCGGGCTGGGGTGATATCCCGGGCGACAAGCTGCTGCCCAGCATCACCCTGGGCGCCGCCTATGCCGCCTACATCGCGCGCCTGTCCCGCGCCGGCATGCTCGAGGTACTGAACCAGGACTACATCCGCACCGCCCGGGCGAAGGGCCTGCCCGAGTGGCAGGTGGTGGTGAAGCACGCCCTGCGCGGCGGCATGATCCCCGTGGTGGCCTTCCTCGGCCCGGCCTTCGCCGGCCTCCTTGCAGGCTCCTTCGTGGTCGAGACGATCTTCCAGATTCCGGGCCTCGGTCGCTTCTACGTGCAGGCCGCCTTCAACCGGGACTACACGATGATCCTCGGCACCACGGTGTTCCTGTCGACGCTGATCGTGCTCTTCAACCTCGCCTCGGACATCCTCGCGGCCTGGCTGAACCCGCGGCTGCGGCACCAGTTCGGGGGCAGCCGATGAGCGACGCCGGCGCGCTGCAGCAGGCCGAGGCCGGCACCTCCCTCTGGCAGGACGCCTGGGTCCGGCTGCGCCGCAACCGGCTGGCGGTCTTCGGCCTGGTGGTGATGGTCGTGTTGATCCTCCTCGCCCTGTTCACCCCCTGGGTGGCGCCCTACGCCTACGACGCGCAGAACCTGGATCTCGGCGCCACGCCGCCCTCCGCCGCCCACTGGCTCGGCACGGACGTCTTCGGGCGGGACCTGCTCACGCAGATTCTCTACGGCGGCCGCATCTCCCTCGCCGTGGGCTTTGTGGCCACGGCCGTCGCCCTGCTCATCGGCGTCACCTGGGGCGCCATCGCCGGCTATGCCGGCGGCAAGGTGGACGCGGTGATGATGCGCCTCGTGGACATTCTCTACGCCCTGCCGTTCATGATTTTCATCGTGCTGCTGATGGTGGTGTTCGGGCGCAACGTGCTGCTGCTGTTTCTCGCCATCGGCGCCGTCGAGTGGCTGACCATGGCGCGCATCATGCGCGGCCAGGTGCAGAGCCTGCGCCAGCAGGAGTTCGTGGAGGCGGCGATCTCCATCGGCCTGCCGACCACGACGATCATCCGCAAGCACCTCGTGCCCAACGCCCTCGGCCCGATCATCGTCTACACCACGCTGACCATTCCCCAGGTCATGCTGCTCGAGGCCTTCCTGTCCTTCCTCGGCCTTGGCATCCAGCCGCCGCAGACCTCCTGGGGGCTGCTCATCTCCTACGGCGCCGAGACCATGGAGGAGTATCCCTGGCTGCTGATCTTCCCGGGCGCGGCGCTGACGCTGACCCTCTTCTCCCTCAATTTCCTCGGCGACGGCCTGCGCGATGCGCTGGACGTGCGCGGGGCGAAGGACTAGCCGCCGTGGCCCTGCTCAGCGTCGAGGACCTGAAGGTCAGCTTCGTCGGCCGCGCCGGGGTCACCCGGGCCGTGGACGGCATCAGCTTCACGGTGGAGCGCGGGGAGATCACCGCGATCATCGGCGAGTCCGGCTCCGGCAAGTCCGTGGCCTGCTACAGCCTGCTCGGCCTGGTGCCCATGCCGCCCGGCCGCATCGACGGCGGCCGGGCGCTGTTCGAGGGCCGCGATCTCCTCGCCATGAGCGAGCGCGAGCTGCGCGAGGTCCGCGGCCGCGACATCGCCATGGTCTTCCAGGACCCCATGACCTGCCTGAACCCCTACCTGCGTATCGGCGAGCAGCTCATCGAGCCGCTGGTGTATCACCAGGGGGTGAGCAAGGCCGAAGCGCGCGAGCGGGCGCTGGCCCTCCTCGAGGAAGTCGGCATCCGCGACCCGGCAACGACCATCGACAATTACCCGCACGAGTTCTCCGGCGGCATGCGCCAGCGCGTGATGATCGCCATGGCGCTCATCAACGAGCCGAAGCTCCTGATCGCCGATGAGCCCACCACGGCCCTGGACGTGACCATCCAGGCACAGATCCTCCGCCTCCTCGCGGACCTGCAGAAGAAGCACGACATCGGCGTGATCTTCATCAGCCACGACCTCGCCGTGGTCGCCGATATCGCCGACCAGATCGCGGTCATGGAAAAGGGCCGGATCGTCGAGCACGGGGACCGGCAAAAGATCTTCCACGGGGCGGAGCACCCCTACACGCAGAAACTGCTGGCGGCCATTCCCGCCGGCAGCAAGCCGGCTCCGGCGGCGAGCAGCGAGGCCCTGGTTGAGGTCGAGGGACTGCGGACCTGGTTCGGCGACCCGGCGGCGCCGGTGAAGGCGGTGGATGACGTGAGTTTCAACGTGCGCCGGGGGGAGATTCTCGGCCTGGTGGGCGAGTCGGGCAGCGGCAAGTCCACCATCGGTCGCTCGCTCCTGCGCCTGGTGCCGGTCACCGGCGGCAGCGTGCGCTTTGCGGGCACGGAGCTGACCACGCTCAAGGGCAAGGCGCTGCAGGGCATGCGCCGGCGCATGCAGATGATCTTCCAGGACCCCTTCGCCTCGCTGAACCCGCGCATGACGGTGTACGACACGCTCGCCGAGCCGCTGCTGCTGCACCGCCTCGCGGACCGGCGCAGCGTGGAGGGGCAGGTGCTCAGGCTCATGGACGATGTCGGCCTCGCCCGGGCCTTCGTACGCAAGTATCCGCACGAGTTCTCCGGCGGCCAGCGCCAGCGCATCGCCATCGGCCGGGCCCTGGCCACGCGGCCGGAGTTCGTGGTCGCCGACGAACCCGTCTCCGCCCTGGACGTCACCATCCAGGCGCAGATTCTCGACCTGATGCTGGACCTGGGCCGGGAGTACGGGCTGACCATGCTGTTCATCTCCCACGACCTCGCCGTGGTGCGGCATATCGCCGACCGGATCATCGTCCTCTTCCGCGGCGAAGTGGTGGAGGAAGGCACCGGCGCGCAGCTCTTCGAGGCGCCGGAAGCGGAGTACACGCAGCGTCTCCTCGAGAGTATCCCGGGGCGCGGGCTGCTGGCCTGAGCGCGACGCCGCACAGCCGACAGGACACCAGGTAACAGGAAGACCACCGCCATGAGCAACGAGGAACAGATCGCCTACTGGAACGGTGATGCGGGCCGGAAATGGGCCGAGAAGGACCACATGATGGCCGCCATGCTCGGTCCCATCGCCCGGGCCCTCCTCGATCACTGCGACCCCGCCGGGGCGACGCGGGTACTCGACGTGGGCTGCGGCGGCGGCAGCGAGACCCTGATGCTGGCCGACCGGCTCGGCGCGGGTGCCCGCGTGCTCGGGATCGACGTCTCCGCACCGCTGCTGGCCGTCGCGCAGCAGCGCCTGGCCGACGCCGGCGAACTGCCGGTGGCGGTGGATTTTCTGCAGGCCGACGCCTCGGAACACGCCTTCGAGCCCGGTGCCTGGGATTTCCTCTTCTCCCGCTTCGGCGTCATGTTCTTCGACGACCCCGTCGGCGCCTTCCGCAACCTGCGCGCGGCGCTTGCGCCGGGCGGGCGCATGGCGTTCTGCTGCTGGCAGCGATTGCAGGACAACCCCTGGGTAGCCGTGCCGCTCAAGGCCGCGCTCGAGCACCTGCCGCCGCCCCCCGCGCCCGATCCGCACGCCCCCGGGCCCTTCGCCTTCGCGGACCGGGAGCGCCTGGCGGGCATCCTCGAGGCGGCGGGCTTCGGCGACGTCACGATCGAACACCGGGACGTGACCATGGGCTGGGGCAGCGGCGGCGATCTCGCAAGGACCACCCGGGAAATGCTGAACATCGGTCCCGTGGGCCGCCTCCTCGCCGAGGAGGACGATGCGGTCCGGCAGCTTGTTTACGACAGCGCTGCCGAAGCGCTGGCACCGCATTTTGCGGACGGCCGCATCAGCCTGCCCGGCGCCACCTGGTTCGTCACCGCCGGCAACGGCTGAGGACAGCCCCGTGAGCGAGCAGCGGGTGGTCGTCATCGGCGCCGGGGTGGGCGGGCTCGCCGCCGCCATCGACCTCGCCCGGGCCGGGCGCGCGGTCACCGTCGTGGAGCGCGGCGATGCGCCGGGCGGCAAGATGCGCCGGGTAGCGGTGGCCGGCCTCGGGGTCGACGCCGGGCCCACGGTTTTCACCATGCGCTGGGTCTTCGACGGCCTTCTAGGCGACGCCGGCACCCGCCTCGAGGATCATCTCGAACTGCACACGCCCGAGCGCCTGATCGCCCAGACATTCGAACTGCCCGACGGCACGGCGATGCTCTCCCTCGCCCGCGGCCAGCCATCGCCCGCCCCGGCCGGACAACCGCCGGTCGTCCATGCCATCGCGCTGGGATGCGCCCTCGAGCACGCGCCGAAGATCGTCCATGCCGACGCCGTGGCCGGCATCAAACCGGCGGCCGTCGGCATCACCTGCCGCCTGTGCGACCGGGAAGACTGCGCCCAGCGCGCCTTCCCGCCCATGAACCGGAAGCTCGTTCTCGACGCCCACATGCTGCGCGCCTCACCCTACAGCTTCAACGAAGACTGAATTCGGTCGGGATATCCGCCCCTTACCCCCTCGCCTTGCCGACGGTTTGAGGCATTATGCCACCCGGGATCGAACGGCAGGCTGCGCGAGGGGCGCGGCCCAGGCCGTTTCTGGGGGACTCAAAGGGGACCATGTCAGGATCTGAACACCGGCTGCGCCTGCCGGGAAGCTATCATCTGGCGCGCCTCGCGGCTGTCACGGTCATCCTGGCAGCGCTGGGCTTCATCGCGCTGTCGCTCGCCATGCCGTCAACGACCCTGCGCGCCGAGATGTCCGCGGACCATCGAAGTGTGGTGCTGCACACACCCCAAGGCACGCTTGAGCTGTCACCTGACACTCCGGTGGAGATCCGCCTGGATGACGAGCAGCCATTCACCCTGCCGGCGGCCCAGCTCGACC
>CAJWWA010000005.1 GCA_913048495.1 uncultured Halieaceae bacterium | reverse complement strand
ACCACCAGTTGGCAATAATGCAAGAGTATCATTTTCATAATACTGACCTTTAAGATCACAGAAGTACCAAACGGCGAACAGGGCGTAATCACGATGAACGGGGTTGGTCCAAGGAGGACCATCAGCGCTGGCAGAAAATCCTCAATGAACAGGGCTGGTACGCCACTCACTGGCCGGAAGAATATGGCGGCGTGAACTGGAGCCCGGTTCAGAAACACATATGGGATGAAGAGTCCTCCCGCTATGGTGCGCCCCGTTCCGTGCCTTTCGGCGTCAACATGGTGGCGCCAGTCATTATCAAGTTTGGCACCGAAGAGCAGAAACAGCGATACCTGCCACGCATTCTCACTGGCGAGGACTGGTGGTGCCAGGGCTATTCCGAGCCCGGCGCCGGTTCCGACCTGGCCAGCCTGAAGACCCGCGCCGTGCGCGACGGCGACGACTACATCATCAACGGACAGAAGACCTGGACCACGCTGGGCCAGTTCGCCGACAAGATCTTCTGCCTCGTGCGCACCTCGACCGAGGGCAAGCCGCAGCAGGGCATTTCCTTCGTCCTGGTCGACATCAACACGCCGGGCATCGAAATGCGCCCGATCAAGCTGATCGAAGGCGGCTTCGAGGTGAATGAAGTCTTCTTCACCGATGTCCGCGTGCCGGTCGCCAATCTGGTCGGCGAAGAGAATATGGGCTGGACGATCGCCAAGTATCTTCTGGGCCATGAACGCACCAATATCGCCGGCGTCGGCGCCTCCTCCGAAGCGCTGAACCAGCTCAAGGCCCTGGCCCGCAAGGTCAAGCGCAATGGCGCACCGCTGGCCCAGGACCCGCTGTTCGCGGCCAAGGTGGCGGAAGTCGAGATCGATCTGGAAGCCATGCGCCTGACCAATCTGCGCATGCTGTTCGGCTCGTCCGACGCACAGGGTTCGGTCTCGTCCATGCTGAAGATCAAGGGCACGGAGATCCAGCAGGCGATCCAGGAGCTGCGCATGGAGCTGGCGGGTTACTACCAGGGCGTACTGCCCACGGAGCTTTCCCCCGAGGTGCTCGGCCACAGCTTCGGCAGCGATGCCCGCCAGGCCTTCATGTACGGCCGTGCTGCCACCATTTACGGCGGTTCGAACGAAGTGCAGAAGAACATCATTGCCAAGGCCGTTCTGGGCCTCTGACAGCCGCCGCGAGGTTAGTGACATGAATTTTGACTTTTCCGACGAGCAGGTGATGCTGCGCGACAGCGTGGCGCGCTTCATCCAGGACGACTACGGCTTCGATACCCGCCGCAAGATCGTCGCCTCGGATGCGGGCATGAGCAAGGAGAACTGGGACACCTTTGCCGAACTCGGCTGGCTGTCCGTACCCTTTGCCGAGGAGTTCGGCGGTTTCGGTGGCGGTCCGGTGGACCTCATGGTCATGATGGAGGAATTCGGCAAGGGGCTGGTCGTCGAGCCGTACCTGGCAACCGTCGTGCTGTTTGGCGGCCTGCTGAGTCATGGCGGCAGCGAGGCGCAGCAGTCCGACTTCATCCCGCGCATCATCGAGGGCAGCTGTCTCGGCGCCTTCGCCTACCTCGAGCGCCAGAGCCGCTTCGAGCTGGCCGACGTCAAGACCACCGCCACGCGCAGCGGGGACGACTACCTGCTGCACGGCGAGAAGGTCGTGGTGTTCAACGGCGCCAACGCCGACACCCTGATTGTCTCGGCGCGCACAGCCGGCGAGCAGACCGACGACCACGGCATCACGCTGTTCCTGGTGCCGGCCAATGCACCGGGCGTGGAGATCATCGATTACCGGCTCATGGACGGCCAGCGCGTTGCCAACGTCGTATTGCGCGACGTGGCCCTGGGCGCGAGCCATGTCGTCGGTGCCGTCGATGAGGGTCTGTCCCTGATGCAGGCGGTCATTCAGGAAGCCTGCGTGGCCCTCGGCGCCGAGGCGCTCGGCATCATGGGCCAGCTGAACGCGAAAACGCTCGAGTACACCCGGACCCGGGAGCAGTTCGGGGTGCCGATCGGCAGCTTCCAGGCCCTGCAGCACCGCATGGTCGACACCTTCATGTCCTACGAGCAGGCCAGGTCGCTGCTGTACCGCGCAGTCTGCGCGCTGGAAAAGGCGGACGAGGACCCGGCCCGGGACATCCACGCGCTCAAGGTGATGATCGACAAGGCGGGCAAGCATATCTATGGCGAGGCCATACAGCTCCACGGCGGCATGGGTATCACGGACGAGCTGGACATCGGCCACTATGCCAAGCGGCTGATGATGATCAACGCGATCTTCGGCAACGGGGATTACCACCAGGGTCGCTTCAACGCCCTGAGCTACGGCAGGAACGCGGCCTAGGCCGCCCGGGGGCGCCATGGATATCAGGGACCGGATCGTCGTCGTCACCGGTGGCGGCAACGGCATCGGCAAGGCGCTCTGCGAAGCCTTTGCAGGCGCCGGGGCAGAAGCGGTTGTCGCGGCGGACCTCGACGCGGCAGCGGCCGAAGCCGTCGCCGCGGCGATCGGTGGCGAGGGCCACGGACTCGACGTTCGCGACGAGGACGCCGTCAGGGCCCTCGTCGAAGACGTGGAACGGCGGCATGGCCGCATCGACCTCTTCTGCAGCAACGCGGGTATTATCGCCGGCGACGGCGAACCCTGGTACGCCACCTCCGCGCCGAACGCGACCTGGCAGGCCATGTGGGAGATCCACGTGATGGCGCACGTCTACGCGGCCCGGGCCTGCCTGCCGGCAATGATCGAACGCGGCGAGGGCTACTTCCTCAACACGGCGTCCGCGGCCGGTCTGCTCAACCAGGTGGGCGATGCGGCCTACTCCACGACCAAGCACGCCGCCATCGGCTTTGCCGAGGCGCTGGCCATCACCCACGGAGACGACGGCATCAAGGTATCCTGCCTGTGCCCGCAGGCGGTGGACACGCAGATGATCGCCTCCGTGGAGGGCGGCGGCACCGCCGGCGTCGATGGCGTCATCTCCCCCGCCCAGGTGGCCGAGGCGGTGCTCGCGGGGCTCGCGGACGAGCGTTTCCTGATCCTGCCGCACCCGCAGGTCGAGGAGTACCGGCAGCGCAAGGCACAGGACTACGATCGCTGGCTCGGGGGAATGCGTAAATTGCGCCGCCGCTTTGGCAACCCTACAATCTGAGGCCTTCTGCCAGCGCCCGGAAACGCCATGGAACGCAAGGAGCGCTTCGCGCGCATCATCCTCAACGGTTTCGAGTCCTACTTCGCCGACTTCCAGAACATCACCCTCGCCGCCCGGACCCGCTTCGAGAACGCGGATTGGCACGGTGTACAGCGGGGTTCCCGGGACCGCATCGACCTCTACAAGACGAAGATCGGGGCCGTTCTCGACTACGTGAAGCTGGTGGCCGGCGACCAGCTCGAGAACCTGGATTTCTGGCGCCAGGCCAAGCCGGTCTACGCGGAGCTGATTCGCGGCCACAACAACTTCGAGATCGCCGAGACGTTCTTCAACTCCGTGTTCTGCAAGGTGCTGGATCACGCGGAGATCCGCGACGACTACGCCTTCGTGTTCTCGCCGCAGGGCGACATGCCGCCCTCGGACATGAGCAAGGTGCTGCGCCGCTATCCCGTGAAGGAGGGTTTCCGCGCCGCCTTTACCAGGCTCCTCGACGATTACCGTTTCAACGTGCCCTGGGAAGACCGGGACCGGGATGTCGGCTCCATCGTCGACGTGATTGACGAGGTGCTGGTGCCCCCTCGCATCGACCTCGATGCCGGGCCGCTGCGCCTGGAGGTGCTGGAACACCACTTCTTCCGCAACAAGAGCGCGTACATCGTCGGGCGCATTGTTGCCGGGGAGGAGCAGATGCCCTTTGCGCTGCCCGTGCGCCACAACGAGCGCGGCGCGGTGTATGTCGACACGGTGCTCTTCGGTGCGGACCGGGTGAGCGTGATCTTCAGCTTCACCCGCAGCTACTTCATGGTCGACGCTTCGATCCCGTCCCAGTACGTGCTGTTCCTGAAGCAGCTCATGCCGGCCAAGCCGATTTCGGAAGTCTACAGCGCCATCGGGCACTACAAGCACGGGAAGACCGTCTACCACCGCACGGCCGTGCGGCACATGCAGAACACCTCGGACCAGTTCTCCATCGCCCCGGGGATCAAGGGCATGGTCATGCTGGTTTTCACCATGCCGTCCTACGAGTATGTGTTCAAGGTGATCAAGGACCGCTTCACCGCACCGAAGGAGGTGACGAGGGAAGAGGTCATGCACAAGTACCAGCTGGTAAAACGCTGGGATCGCGCCGGGCGGATGGCCGACACGCAGGAGTTCCGCAAGCTGGTGTTCGCCCGGGACCAGTTCTCCGATGAGCTTATGGAAGAGCTCTACCGCGAGGCGCCGTCGCAGATCGAGGAGCGCGGCCGCGCCCTCATCCTCAACCACGTGTACGTGGAGCGGCGCATGGACCCGCTCAACCTCTACCTGCAGCACGCGACGGACGAGCAGGTAGACGATGTGATGGACGAGTACGGCAACGCCATCAAGCAGCTTGCGGCGGCCAATATCTTTCCCGGCGACATGCTGCTGAAGAACTTCGGCGTGACCCGCCACGGCCGTGTGGTGTTCTACGACTACGACGAGATCATGCCGCTCACGGAGTGCAACTTCCGCCGCATACCGGAGCCGCGCACGGAAGAAGAGGAAATGTCCGGGCAGCCCTGGTATTCCGTCGGCCCCAATGACGTCTTTCCGGAGGAGTTCCGTCTTTTCTTTTCCGGCAACCAGCGCGCCCGCAAGGCCTTCGACGCGCGCCACAGTGACCTCTATGACGTGGAGTTCTGGTGGCGCCTGCAGCGGCAGATCAACGACGGTGTGATCACGACATTCTACCCGTACCGGCGGCGACTGAGCTTCCCGCGCAAGAAAACTCCACTCAAAAGGGCCGGCTGATGGCTACGATATACCTGGTGCGCCATGGGCAGGCGTCCTTTGGCACGGATGACTATGACCGGCTGTCGGAGCTCGGTGTTCGCCAGGCGGAGCGCGTGGGCGAGTACTTCCGCGACCACGGCATCGTTCTCGACAGCGTGTATTGCGGCAGCCTGAAACGCCAGCGGCACACGGCGGAGCGGGTACTGGCTGCACAGCCCGGCGAAGTGGCGGTGACTGAGGACCCGCGCTTCGACGAGGTACGCAACGACGAGCACCTCGAGCACCTGCTGCCCATCGTGCTCGAGGGCAACGAGCGCCTGCAGGCCGTGGTGGACCGGGGCCTCAGGTCTTCCAAGGACTACCAGAAAGTCATCGACGCCGTATTCAACTACTGGGTCTCCGATGCCTGTGACGTGCCGCAGATCCAGAGCTGGGCCGATTACTCGGGCGGCGTGCAAGCGGCGCTGAAGGAGCTGATGGCGCGGGAGGGCGCGGGCAAGACCGTGGCCGTTTTCACCTCCGGGGGCACGATTGCCACCATCGTTGCCGCGGTGCTGGGCCTCGATGGCAGTCACGCCTACAAGTTTTACGAGCCGGTCTTCAACTGCTCCGTGACACAGCTGTTCTATAGCGCCGAGCGGGTCTCGCTGTCCTACTTCAACGACTGCTCCTTCCTGCGCGTGCTAGGCCGGCAGCGCGACGAAGAACTGGTGACCTACCGCTGATGGCGGTGGGCACGCGCTGTTTCCTCGTGCGCCACGGTGAAGCGGCCGCGCACTGGGGAGAAGAAGAGGATCCGGGGCTGTCCGCCCCTGGGGCGGCAGCAGGCGGAGCGGGCGTCAGAGGAGTTGCTGGCCCTTGGTGTACCGGATGACTGCGCGATTCTCACAAGCCCCAAGGCCCGGGCCCGGGAAACCGCGGCGACCTTCGCCGCGCGCACAGGTCGTGAAGCGAGCCTGGCGCCGACCTTCCGGGAGATACCGGCACCGGTACCCCTGGCGGAACGACGCGACTGGCTGCGGGGCTTCCTGCGCGAGCGCTGGTCTGCCTGCCATCACCCGGAGGTGCTGGCGTGGCGCCAGGGCCTGCTCGATGCGCTGGCCGGTCTCGACCGGCTAGCGGTCATCTTCACGCACTTCCTGGTGATCAATGCCGTGGTAGCCCACGCCCGCGGGTTGGACGACGTTCTGGCTTTCTGGCCGGACAACGGCTCGGTGCATGAAATCGCGATCCTGCCGGACGGCCGGCTGGAGGTCGTGCGCCTGGGTACCGAACTCGAGACGGTCGTCAACTAGCCGGACAGGGCACTAGCCTGCGGATTCTTCGCGCCGCCGGATGAGGGCCTCCTGGGCGGTGGATGCGACCAGTCGCCCGTCGCGCGTGAAGAACTGCCCGCGGCAGAAGCCGCGCCCGCCGCTGGCGTTGGGGCTGTCCATGGCGTAGAGAAGATACTCGTCGGCGCGAGCGGGCCGGTGGAACCAGAGCGCGTGGTCCAGGCTCGCGACCTGCATGCCCGGGCTCTGCGCCGTGTAGGGGTGCGGCAGCAGGGACGCGCCGAGCAGCGCGAAGTCCGACATGAAAGCGAGCAGCACCTGGTGCCGGCGCGGGTCGTCGCCCACCTCGCCATTGGCGCGGAACCAGCTGTGCTGCACCGGGTCCTGCGGCTGCGGGTTGTCGTAATCGCGCCGGTTCACCACCCGGCGCTCGATGGCCTGGGCTAGGGGAGCGGGGTAGCGGTCCGGGTTTTCCTCGTGCTTCCGCGTCCAGAAGTCGTAGTCCGATTCCAGTTCCTCGGGGGGAGTCACCGTCACCGGGCTGGCCTGGTGCTCGAGGCCTGCCTCGCTGCGCTGGAAGGAAATGGCCGTGTTGAAGATGGCCCGCCCATCCTGCTTGGCGACCACCCGGCGCGTGGCGAAGCTGCGCCCGTCGCGGATCGGGTCCACCTCGAAAACGATCTGCCGGGACGGGTCCCCCGGGCGCAGGAAGTATGCGTGCATGCTGTGCGCTTCGAGGGCCTCGTCGACCGAGCGCAGCGCGGCGTTCAGCGATTGCGCCAGGACCTGGCCGCCGAAGATGCGGCGCGGCCGAGCTGGACTCTGCCCGGTGAACAGGTAGCGGTCCACCCGCTGTACTTCCAGGTACTCGAGAAGACGGTCGATGGGTCCGTGGTCCATAGTCAGTCCGTTGCAGGTGCGGGCTCGCGTGGAAGGAGCCCGTTGAAGAAGACGTCGAAGTAGTCCCGTGCTGCATCGTCGATGTCATCGACGCGACGCCACAGCGAGATATCCATGGAAGCGTTGATGGCACCGGCGAGGAGGTTTCTCGCCACCAGCGGGTCTACTGCCCGGATGCTGCCGTCGGCTACCCCCTGGGCAAGAAAGTCGAGGAAATGGTTGTTGGCTGCGTCCGTGCGGGCAAGGACCTCCAACCGCCTGTCCGTGGGCAGGGCCGTGATCGTGTTGTAGCGGATGAGGGGCCCCAGGTCCGAGTTCTGGATGAGGAACGTGCGCCGGCTCGCATAGTCGATCTTCTCGATGCCGGTACTGCCCGCACGATCGGCCTCCCGGTAGACGCGCTCAACGATAGCGAGAGAGTGGCTGTAGCAGTTGTAGAGCAGGTCTTCCTTATTGCGTATGTGGTAGTAGAAGGCGCCCTTGGAGACATTCAGGTACTCGGCGATCTCATCGAGGGAGGCGCCATTGAACCCTTTCTTGTTGAACAGCCAGGTGCCGGCCTTGTAGAACGCTTCCTGTTTCAGGCGGTTCTGCTCGTCGCGGTCGAAACCGCTGCTGGTGACCCCTTTGTCGACGTCGGCCTGCCCGATGGCGCTGTGGTAGCAGCCCGGACCGGCATAAAGCCCATGCAGCAGAAGGTCTGCGGCCTGCTCCGCCGCGGCCGCGGCGTCGTCCTCCGGAACACTGTGCAGCCAGTGAAATACCCAGTCCAGGGAGCCGATGATGGCGCGGGTCATGGAGGTGCTGTCGCCGTCGCGCAGTGACCCGTCCGCCATGCCGTCCCGCAGGTAGCCACGGAGACGCCTGAACAGGTCGATGTAGGCGCCCTCGATCGCGGCCCGATGCTCATCGTTGAGGGATGCAATCTCGAGGAGCGCCGCCAGGTGCACGTCGCGGCCGCTGCGGGCATCCTGCCACTGGTCGAACTGACGCTTCAGAAAGCCAACGACTCGCTCGACGGGTACACCGGTCCGCGCTTCCAGTTCATCGAGGGCCTGGTGCTGGCGCTGCAGCGTTGCCAGGTAGCACTGGTAGATCAGTTCTTCCTTGGTGCGGACATAGTAGTAGAGGCTGGTCTTGGTGAGGCCGAGGCTCGCGGCGATATCCTGCAGTGTCGTTGCCCGGGAGCCCTTGCCGTTGAAGAGGCGGGCGGCCTCGGAGAGGATCGCGGTGCGCTTGGCGTCGTGCTGCGCCTGCCGGTTGAAGGGCTGGGCGCGAGAGGTGGATGGCTCGCTGCTACTCATGCTGCGCCGGCGCTGCTCCCGCAGTGGCTTGACTCAAAAGTTGGAAATTCCAACTTTAAGTATTTTATTTGTTCCTGTCTAGGAACGGTCTCCGCCGGGCCCGGTAAACCGGGCTCCCAGGCGACGACATTCCTCGTGGCGGAAACAGTCGACGAGGTGGTCATTGACCATGCCGACAGCCTGCATGAAGGCATAGCAGATGGTCGGGCCGACAAAGGTAAAACCGCGACGCTTCAGCTCCCGGCTGAGCTGCCTGGACAGGGGCGTTTCTGCGGGAACGTCCTCGTGCCGTTGCCAGCGGTTCTGCAGCGGCTGGCCGTCGACCTGGTCCCAGAGGAACCGCGAGAGCCCGGGCCCGCTCTCCGCCAGCGCGATGGCCGCGCGGGCATTGGTCACCACCGCCTTGATCTTGAGTTGGTTGCGAACGATGTCAGTGCTCGTCCCTGCCGATGCCAGGTCCGCATCGGTCCAGCGGGCCAGCCGCTCCCGGTCGAACCCCTCGAAGACCCGGCGGTAACCCTCCCGCTTGCGCAGGATTGTCAGCCAGGACAGGCCAGCCTGCGCACCCTCGAGGTTCAGGAACTCGAAGAGCCGGCCTTCATCGGTAACCGGCACGCCCCACTCCTCGTCGTGGTAGGCCCGGTAGTCTGCGTGGTCGCCGCACCAGGAGCAGCGCGTCTTATGGGTACTGTGCTTCCCTGGCACTCTGCTGCTCCTCCGTGGCGGCCCCCGGGTCCTTGTGCCAGAATACCAGCGCCCGGCGAGGAGGGGATATGTCAGAGACGGTCACGTTCAGCATTGAAAACCATGTAGCGCGCCTCACCCTCAATAATCCCGAGAAGCACAACGCGCTCGGGCGGAAGGAACTCGACGCCCTCCGCTCGGCGGTCGCGGAGGTGGCGGCGAGCGACAGCGTTCGCGTGCTGGTGCTTACCGGCGAGGGCGACAAGACTTTTTGCGCAGGGGCCTCCCTGCAGGAACTCAACGCCGGCGAGATCCGCGGCGACGACTACCAGGACATGACGGACGCCATCGCTGACCTGGCTATACCGACGGTGTGCGCGATCAGTGGCAATGTTTTCGGCGGCGGCGTCGAACTGGCGCTCAGTTGTGATTTCCGTATCGGCATCGAGGGCACGCGCATGCGCGTGCCGGCGGCATCGATCGGCCTCTGTTACCCGGTCCGTGGCATCGAGCGGTTCGTGCAGCGCCTTGGTCCAGGCGTGGCCAAGCGTATCCTCGTTGCCTCGGAAACCCTGAACGCCGACGAGATGCTGCGCATCGGATTCCTCGATCACCTCGTTATGCCGGCGCAGCTCGAGCAGACCGTGGCGAACTATGCCACCCAGCTGGCCGGGCTGGCGCCACTCTCCGTGCGTGCCATGAAGCAGATCATCGGCAAGGTCGCCGCGGGAACGCATGACCGGGAAGAAGCAAAGCGCCTAGCAGCGCTATGCGAGGCGTCCGAAGACCTCGCCGAGGGATTTGCGGCCCTGAAGGATAAGCGCCCCCCGGAGTTCAGCGGCCGCTGACAGGCCTCAGGCTACAGCGTCCTCCGGGAGCGTTAGTTCGACGCGAAGTGACGATCCGCCACTGGTCGTCTTGTGCGCCGCTCGCCCGCCGTAGTGGGCCGTCACTTCACGGATCAGCGAAAAGCCTGCAGTCTCGTATTCCTCCAGCGAAACGCCCTCGGGCAGGCCGATACCGTTGTCCTCCACGGTGACGGTTGCCGTTATCGCCCCTACCCGCGGTTCGGGCGTGAGTTCAAGGGCGACCCGGAGAAAGTTGCCATACTCCCGACCGACAAACGCGTGGTCCAGCGCATTCGCGAGCAACTCGTAGATGACCGTTGCCAGCCGGGCAGCATGCTCTGCATCGACGAGTGTATCGCTGACCTCGTTGATCAGCGTGACCGTGCTGCCGTTGCTGCGACGAGACAACAACATGGCACTGCACTCGTCCGTAAAACAGCGCAGATCAGCCAGAACGCGGTCATCCCGGTACCGAAGCGCATGCTCAAGGCAAACGAAGGCTTCTATACGCCCAAGGGAAACCTTCGCCATCTCCGAGGACAACGCATCGGGCAGCGTATCGGCCTGCCGACCCACAACCTCCCCGATCCAGGAAAGCGTTGCTACATTCCTGCTGGTCACGTTCTCAAGCAGGCGTGCCTGCGTCTCGACCTCGTCCTGCATGTCTTCTATTGCTTGCTCTGCAGTCGCGGTCATCTCACGGGATAGCTGTGTGGCCCGGCGGGAGACTAGGATGGTTCCGTAATAATGCTTTGCGATCGCAGCCAGTCCGGTCGCGGCAATCGCGTAAACAATTAATGCCCAAATGGAACGCCACCACGGCGGGAGCACTTCTACTTGTAGCGATAGAACCGAGGAGCTCCACTTTCCTCCCCGCGTTTTGGGCTGTGATTGAAACTCGTAGCCTCCCGGAGGCAAATTGGTATAAGAGATCTTGTCCTCTAGCTTGCCCTGCCTCCAGGCGGAATCAAACCCTTCAAGTCGATATCTAAGTCTAAGTTCGTGGGTTGCCCACGGTGCTAGCGAGCCCAGTTTGAATGTTAGCCGTTGTTTTCCCGCCGTCACCAACACTTTGTCTGCTTGCTTCAAAGGTCGATATAGACGGAATTCTCTATCATCGATCGCATAAGCAGTAACTCTATGACGGGGTGTGGTCATGGCGGGTCGGATAATTGTTGGATCTATCCTTGCGTACCCGCCAGTCCCGCCGAAAAGAATGCCCGACTGGTACCTCAATGAAGCCCCAAAGTCGAACCTCACTGCGGTTTTACCTGTTGCGTTAAAAGCGTGTTGCACGGAACCCTTCGTAGATAATCTGAATAAACCCGTTGTAGAAGAAACAAGGGCTTCAGTGCTTGATATTGCCTCAACAGCCTGAATAGTTTCTCCGGGGAGCGCATGGTGGATGATGATTTCTGGTTCTCGAGCGGGAATACCCTTGAGAGAAAGTGCGAAGACACCGTTAGTGGGAGTGGCAAGCCACAAATAGTCTCCGAATGTAGATGCTGCCCAAGGGATAGTTCCCTTAAGCAGCAAAGCAACCTGCATTAATGGTGTCTGTGAGTTCGGTTCATCCGGTGCTACGACAATCCCGCCCTCAGTAAGCAGTAGAAGGCCTAAGCTTTCTATCTCTTCAATGTGCAGCACCCTGCTCTGATCAGGGTCGCTACGCGTCGATGCCTCTATCTTTTGAAGACCAGTCTTAGCATTGAATCTATACGCGCCCTTGCCGAATGTTCCAATGAGAAGGCTGTCATTTGCGGGTATCAGCGTGCTTATCGGACCAATATCGCTGATTAGGCTTGATGCGCCACAATGTGCCTGCCCGGCTTCGAAAGGAAGCCTAAAGACGCCACCGCTCCGAAGTCCGTAAACAACATGATTCTCCCAAGTGGTTACTGCCGTAATCCCTCCGGAGATGTCGCACATATGATGTATAGCACTTCCGATGTTTCTTCCTAGCCCTTTCTGGTCGCTAAGGAAAAGACCGGCGTAGTCTGCAATAATTACGTGATCACCTAGGCTCGTGAAACCAATTATTGACGGCGTCGGATTCCCGGGCAGGTCCTTTGTGATTACGGTAGCGGAAGCATGTAGCCTGTAGAGTCCGGCGAAGCTAGATGCCCAGATCGTATCAGTACCTTGTAAAGCTAGCGCAGTAAACTCAGTGTTGACCAGATCGCTCGCGAACTTGGAACTGTAGAGCAGTTTTAGGGACTCTGCGTCAAGGACATCTAAGCCGGAATCTGTGGCAACAAATACCTTTCCTGTGGACTCTGCCACTAGAATCTCATGAACAGTCGTCTTTCGGGAAACTGCATCAACACTCTCTGCAGCGCGTAACTTGTCGCCGCCGTCTTGTGTCGAACACTTGAACAAACCGGCTCCGTGAGTCCCAAGTAACACCGTGTCTCTGGTTAATGCTGATATCTCAGTGAATGTTGTGCCTGGTAAGGAACAGTTGTCTTCAGTGTTTTCGGGGCCTGCTGTCGGATTGGGATTGGGCTTGAGATTAAGGATGGTGCCGCCTTCAGACAGAGCTAGTGTCGATGCCGAACCAAAAGCGAAGTCAACAGTAGCTCCTTCCAATCCTTGGCACCTCTGCTGGGTAGTCTGTCGCTCTATGTCATATACGAAACAGCTCCCGTCGGAGAACCCAAACCATAGGCCTGTCCCTCCGTCGTGTTTTGCTTCGACCACTCTGGCTGCATGCAAATCAATGGAGACGGCAAGTTGAAATCGCTCAATATCCGGGTTGAAATTGAACACCCGTCCATCGAACCCCGCCGCCCAAATACGTTGCGCTGAATCGACGAAAAGTTCCGCAACTCTGGCGACGGGGAGACCTGCGCTGCTTATGCCGGGCAGGCGATAGCTTGTTACACCGTGCCCATCATAACGAACGATAGTATCAAGACTGGCTGCCCATACATCGCGATCTGGACGAAGCACGACATTGGTAAAGGTTGTTCCCGACACCTCTTCCAGAACGGTCGGAGTGGTATTAAGAAAACTTGTAGGTATATGGGATAGTGGAGTCCCGCTGGCAGCTGCGGTAGGAAGAGAAAACAGGAAGACAATCAGCAGGTGTTTCACGACATAAGGAACAAAAACCACCTCTGTGGCACCACTACTGAAGTGGCATCCGTCTCGCGATGTTCATGAAGGATGCAAATGCGCCTCTGATGCGTTCTCGGTGCGCCTCAAAGTCCGCAATCCGATTTTCCTTCGCCTCTTTCTCAAGCTTGGAGGCTTCTTCTCTTACCAGCGCAGCACCCATGTTGGCACTCATTGACTTTATGGCGTGGGCAATACTGGCAATATGTTCGGCATTAGTTTTTGATTCCTCCTCTCCAAGTTCTCCAAGCTTGTTACTCATCTGCTCGCTATACCCTTCTAAGAGGCGCATGATTAACTCGGGATTGGATGTTTGCGACGCAAGGCGTCGCAACCCATTAATTACGTTTTCATCGATTTCTGCGTTTGTGTGTGTGCTTTGGTGCGCTCCGGCTTCACCGTCAGACTCTAGCGCGGGCAGACCTTCCACACGGCTAACCTGGGTGTACTCGTCAAGCACTCCGGTAATGTCGGCCTGCTTGAAAGGTTTCTGCAGGACTTTGTCCATTCCCGCCTCCCTGCATTCCGCTAAGTCCTCTTTGCTTCCACCCGCAGTTAGTGCAACCACTGGCGTGTGCCCGCGCCCAGCCTGTGTTCGTCGGATTTCCTTGGTTGCCGCGTAACCATCCATGATCGGCATCTGGCAGTCCATAAAAACCAGGTCGTACTTTCTCGTCGAGAATAGTTCCACGGCCTGCTTGCCGTTGTTTGCTATGTCAAAAGAGCATGAAGCCGCATGAAGAAACTCACCGATAATCATTTGATTGACTGGCATATCTTCCGCAACGAGTACATGAGCCTTTATTGGGCTATCTGCGTCGCTCAGCAAGCTCGAGTCGAAGTGCCTTTCGGGTTCATAGAGGCCGTTGGCTCCCCGGTGGACAAGAACCATTTCCATTTCAGCGCTGACGACTGGGAGGTGAAGAGCGTGCATCCCCTCATCCAATGCTAATGCGACCTCGCTGGCAGAGTAGCTGTAGAACACCACCGTGTTAGTAGTACTACCTTTCGGGGGATTTCTAAGTTTGTTGCTTTTCTGTCCATGCTTCATCGGAGCAAAAACAATATGTCCAAGCGAAGCCCCAGGTTCCATTTCCTCTTTCTCAGCCTCTAAAAGACTGGTGGCGTGCGCTACTCTGGACACAGAGAGAGAGCGGAGGTGCGACTCTAGCATTCTGCCTGTAAGGGTGTCCTCTGAGACTATTGTGCAGCGGAGGGATGGATCTATCTGCGAGCGCTGCAATCCCTCTATGGTCTCTGCCTCTAGCGGAACAACGAGAGATATTGTCGAGCCGATATTGATACGTGAGTTGACGTGTATCTCACCGCCCATCAGCTCGGCATACTTTCTTGAAATAGTTAATCCTAAACCCGATCCACCGAAACGTCTTGTCGTGCTAGCGTCGGCCTGAGTATACGATTCGAAGATTTTCTCCTGCGTCTCTTCGTCCATGCCAATACCGTCGTCTTCAACTGCTATCGTGACTTCGAATCGAGTGTGTCCGGTAGCAGGACCCTTGACTTTCTGCTTTACTCTTACAGATCCCTGCTCTGTAAACTTGATTGCATTACCGACAAGATTGGTAACGATTTGCCGAATTCGGGTGGGGTCGCCTATGAAACACCGAGGGCCGGATTCATCGCATATGTTATAGACCTGGATTCCCTTTCTGTAGGCGACTTCGGATTGCAGTCGACATACATCATCAACCAAGGTCACAAGATCGAAACTAGTGTTCTCTATCTCAGTTTTCTCAGCCTCCAGTTTGGAGTGGTCGAGAATGTCGTTTATGAGTTGAAGTAGGGACTCTCCACTCTGTTTTGCTGTTTCAGCGAATCGGCGTTGGGAAGGAGTAAGTTTAGAGTTGAGAAGCAGCTCGGACATTCCGATGATTCCATGCATCGGTGTCCGGATTTCATGAGTCATTGTGGCCAGGAACTGTGATTTTGCTTTGTTCGCCTGCTCGGCAATCTCCGTGGCTTCCTCCAACTCATGTGTACGTTCTCTAACTTTGGCCTCAAGTTCGAGTCGCCGAGCCTCAGCTCGTCTTGCGCGGGACGTGACTGAGGCGATGACAGCGAGTGCGATGGCCGTCACAAGTACTGCGTAGAATACGTATGCGGTTCTACTCAGCCATGGAGGAGGCGCAACGGTGATATCAATCTGCTTGGCGTCCCAGTTCCATGTGCCTGCAGCGTTGGCTGCAGCCAGTTTGAGGCGATACTCCCCAGCAGGCAGTGTCGTGAACGAGGCTTTTCGTGCATCACGTGAGATCACCCAATCTGGCGATATTCCGTCAAGCTTGTAGGCGTATCGAATACTGTCTGGTGAGGAGAAGTCCGCTGCAAAGAAATCTACAGTGAACATTCTGTCGGTGTAGTCAAGGCGCAAGTGTGTTACTTCGTTATATGGTTTATCGAGCGCTGCCGGTTGGTTCATTACCCGTATGTCGGCGATGGAGACCTGCGGTATTGGGGCCTTCTCGGGGACTGCAGCAGGGAGTATCTTGTTGTAGCCTCTTGGTCCGCCGAAGAAGATGGCCCCTTGCCCGTCGCTGAATGACGCGCCCATGTTGAATTCTGAATCTTGTAGGCCATCTACCTCTCGGAAATGACGCACTTCAAGCGCTGATGGGTTGAAGCGCGTCACACCCTTGTTGTGACTCAACCAGAGGTTGCCGCTCTCATCCTCTTCAATGCCGAAGATAGAGCTGCTCGGGAGAGATATGTTCTCGGAAAAGTGCTCAAACTGAGGGTTACTTGACTCGATTTCGTTCCTTCGCCACAGGTTTAACCCACCTCCGTTGGTGCCCAGCCAGAGATTGCCGCTGCTGTCTTCGTGCAGACTCCACACCATGTTGCTGGACAAGCTGTTTGTATTGCCTTTCTCTGCGTAATACCTCTTAAACTGCCGAGATTTAAGACTGAAAAGGTTGAGTCCGTTCTCGGTGCCGACCCAAACCCTGCCCCATGAGTCTTCTAGGAGTGCAAGAACATTGTTGTTGCTTAGAGACTGACTGTCAGTTGGATTATGTAGATAGACTGTTGCATGTTTCTCTCCCGGTTCAAAGACCGAAAGTCCTCCTTGGTAGGTCCCTACGATTAGGTGGCCGGTGGAGGTTCTGAGGAGCGAAGTTATACCGTCTGCAGCCAGCACTCTTTCCGCGTCATTTGAGGCGCGGATCGTGGTGATTTTATTTGTCTTCAGTTCGTACTTATTTAGGCCTCCAGAGTAAGTGCCAACCCAGAGAGTGTTGCCCTCACCTAGTAGAGACATTACAGCATCGTCCGAGAGTGCAGGATTCGTATATGTGTTGTACCACTTGAATTCATCACTCTCGGGGGTAAGTTGATTCAGTCCGTCATCAGTGCCAACCCAGATACTGCCGTCGATTGTCATGGCAAAAGCGTTTACAGAGGCATTTGAGAGTCCAGAGTTCTCTTCTGTGTACTTAGTAAAGTACGATCTTCTAGCCTTGGAGAGACCGAAGAACGTGCCAATCCAGTATGTACCGTCTCTCGTTTGGGCTATCGAAGTAATTCGAGCAGCTGGCAAGGCGCTGTCTTCATTACTATACAGTTGAATAGTGGTTCGCGTTCTGTCGAGTATAGCTAGTCCGGAGTTGGTGCCGACCCAGAGGTTCGACTGGTCATCGAAGTAGATGTCGTAGATCGTATCTGATGGCAGCCGCGCTGGTCCGGTCGAACTGGTGTATTGGGTGAACTTCCCGCTGCCGGTCTCCAACATGAACAAGCCATTATTGAGCGTTCCGACCCATAATTCTTCCCCATTGAATGCTAGCTGCGAGGGTTGAATTAGCCTGGAGGGTGACGTGTTCGTGCTTTCTATGATGTGCCGGCGTTTGATCTCCAGTCGCCTATCGATTTGTAATAGCCCAGCTTCGGTGGTCGAGACCCAGATGTCACCTGCCTCATTTTCGGCAAAGCTGGTAACAAGTCCAAGTGACCTTCCCAAATCCTGCTCATAAACAAGGTGTCGGTACGACATTGTTTTGGGGTCAAGATGGCTTATTGCACCCTCATATCCAATCCATATACCTCCTCGCGAGTCCGCGTAGACTGAATAGATATCATTCGATACTGGGCTATTGGCCGCAGATGATGCAAAGAAGCTCTCAAACTTTCGCGAAGTTGGATCAAAGCGATTCAGGCCGCCATTTATTGTCGCGATCCAAACGCTGCCATCTGATGACTCGGTTATGCTCGTGATGGCGTCTGAGGATATAGTTCCCTGCTCAGACGGCGAGTTGCGATGCGTGACAAGGGTGTGGCCGTTGTAACGGTTTAAGCCTTCCTGTGTTGCAATCCACAATTCACCTGACTTGGATTGAAGGATGTCTTGTACAGAGCTCTGTGTAAGATCGTCTGAAATATCCGCGAGTTGAAATTGGTACTGCGTTGGAGGCTCTTCTGCCGATTGAGCGAAAAGCGGAGAAAGTAGTGCGGTTAAGAGCAGTGTTGCCCTGATGGAAGTTGATCTTCGAAGCATCGCACAGACACGCAAGCTATTTAGGCGAGTCTAGCAGATAGCTTAGAAGGGTCGTAATAGAAGAAGGCCAGCGTCGTAGACGCTGGCCCTTAGGAACTTGCCTAGCTTGCTGCGGGCTAGTGGGAGTTTAGCGAATGCCCCACTTATAGCCAGCCTGGTCGGCGTCGGAGCGAATGCCCCACTTATAGCCAGCCTGGTCGGCGTCAGAGCGGATGCCCCACTTGTAGCCAGACTGGTCGGCGTCAGAGCGGATGCCCCACTTGTAGCCAGCCTGGTCGGCGCCGGAGCGGATGCCCCACTTGTAGCCAGCCTGGTCGGCGTTGGAGCGGATGCCCCACTTGTAGCCAGCTTCCGCTGCGGCAACGGCCCCTGTGGGTTTGGTTGACGCGCTGTCGCTGTCACCTTCTACTCGACCCCACTTGTAGCCTGAGGCGTTGCCCATAGCCTTAGGCTGTGCGGTTGCAACCTGGCTGGCGTTCATACGTACACTATCTCGTGAACTCCACTTGTAGCCCGAGTCACTCTTTGCGTGCGTGCCGTAAAGCATGGCCTTCGCTATCTCGGTGCGCACACTGCCGGCTCGCTGACTCTCTTCAGCAGCTACGAACGCTGGTGTCAGCGCGATTCCAACGCCGAGAATGGCAAACGCCGTCTCTTTTACCAGTGTCTTCATAGTCCTACGCCTACCTTCTTCATCAAAATCGATTAACCAGCGCCGCGCGCCTGGTGCCTGAGTTGATCCTGTAACGATCATTCTTCTCGCGTTTGATCAGACCTTAGATGTGAGGTCGTATTTGATGAAGATGGGGGGGTACCCCCTTTGGGGTAGGGGGCTATTCGGGGGGCTTACCGCAGGCAAAGCCTCGAGTGCGATGAGGGAGCAGGAGCCTCGCGAGAGGGGTGGGTGATCCGGGCCGGTGTGCCACGGCGCGCGTGGCTGGTTACTCCGCCGGGCGGGACAGTTGTTCCACCCGCGCCTTCTCCTCGAGGTAGAGACCGTGCCAGTCGAAGGGTGTTTGTGGGTCAGCGGGCATGTCGGCTTCCCCGGGCGTAAGCCGCGGCCGCTCGATGTGGGCCTTGATCCCCCAGCGGCGGTTGTCGCTGGGGCCCTTCTCCGGTGGCTCGGGGGCGACCATGCGATCGAGGCCCGGAAGCGTGGGGGAGCCATCCTTCGCCAGGATCGCCGGGCCTTCGAAGTGGCTGTCGCCGGCCATGTCGGCTTGCAGGTCCAGGCCCCGGTTGCCGCAGCCCGTGTCCCCGAGGGTGAGTGCGCGCTGGATGCTCACGGCGCCGGCTCCCTGCTCGAAGGGTGAGTAGCTGAGGAGACCGTCGGCGTTGATGGCGGGGTCGGCGGAGGACAACAGCTTGCACTTCACGTCGTCTGCGGTCAGCTCCGGCTCTACCTGCAGCAGGAGGGCCACAAGACCCGATACGAGCGCGGCGGCCTGTGAGGTCCCGGTCATCACAAAGTCGCCATTCACCAATTGGTACTCGGGAAAGTCTACGGTCAACGTGGATCCCGGCCTCGTGAGCCCCGCCATATGCCCGCCCGGGGCCACGAGATCGGGCTTTATGTGGGCGCTCGGTGTGGGCCCCCGCGAGGAGAAGTCGGGCAGGTAGTCGTCGTTGCGGTCGTCAACGGTCCAGCTGTCGGTGATGGCACCGACGGTGATCAGGTAGGGCAGGTTGCCCGGTGACCCAATGGTCATGGCGTCCGGACCCTCGTTGCCCGCCGCTGCCACGGAGACAATGCCCGCGTCCCAGGCGCGCATGAGGGCCTGGTTGATGGGGTCCTGCCAGTAGGGCCACCGGGGCTTGGCGGCGAAGGAAAGGTTGACCACGCGGATGCCGTATTCTTCCCGGTGGTCCACGATCCACTGCACACCGCGGACGATATCGAGAAGACCGCCCTGGCCTTCCCGGCTGAAGGCCTTCACGACCACGAGTCGCGCATCGGGAGCCACGCCGCGCCAGGCGCCGGGGTCAGCGCCGGGCCGGGTGATGGCCCGGCTCTGCGCGAGGATGCTGGTCATGTGGCTGCCATGGCCGCTCTCGTCGAAAACGGTGGTGACTTCTTCGCCCGCAATGGCGTCGTAGCTGGCCAGGACGCGCGGCTCACCCTGCGTGTCATGGGTGAGCCTGGGGTCGTCCCAGAGGCCGGAATCCAGCACGGCCACGGTTACGCCGGCCCCGGTGATGCCGTGTCGGTGGAGCAGGTCCGCACCGGCCACGGTGCTGTAGTAGCTGTCGCCGTCGTTGTCGTCGTAGCCGGGTATCAGCTCGACATCGCATTCATCCCCGTAGTTGACGGTGAGCTCCAGGTCGCGCTGGAAGAGCGTCCCCTCGGGCCAGGGTCGGGAGAACTCGAGCGCCAACGTGCCGCGCGCGTCGCCGGGGAGCGCAGCCGTGGTAGTCGGTCGCAGGGTGGCGCCGCCGCTCGACTCCCCTGGCTCCACAGCCAGTGCACTGCCTGCGAAGTCTGCTTTCTTTAATGCTCCAAGGGCGGCGGGCCAGGTAAGCTCGACACCCGTCAACTGGACCGCATCCCCACTCTTGTTGTAGAGCCGCCACCGCACCGAGGTCCCGTCGATGTCGAGTTCGAGGGCGCCACCCAGCTGACACGGGGGCGGCGGCGCTTCCGGCTCCTCCCGGTCGAGGTCGTCGATGATGCGGTGGATGCCCGGGCGGTCGCGCAGCTGGTCCACCTGGGCGGCGGTCAGCTGTGCGCCGACCGCGTCGATGATGGGCAGGAAGTGAGTCACAGCGCCGCCGACGGCCTCGACCTGCTCGCGAAGTGCCGTTGCCGAGGTACCCTGGAGCATTACCGACTTCGGGTCGGCGTGCGCCGCAGTGGTGAGGGTACACAGCGCGGGGGCCATGATGGCCAGCAGCAGCCCCCTGGTCCTACCGCTCATGCGTGGTGATCAATCTCTGAGCGCGTCGGCGATATCCCGGGCGTAATCGGTACGCAGGGCGTCGGGTACGTCCTCGGGGTAGAGCGGGCGGGCGAAGAAGAAGCCCTGCATCAGGTCACAGTGCTGCGCGGCGAGGTGACGAAGCTGGTCGCGTGTCTCGATGCCCTCGGCGATGGACCGCAGGTTGAGGGTCTTGGCCAGGACGATGATGGCGTCGACGATGGCAACGCCATCCTGGCTCGACATGTCCGCCACGAAGCTCTGGTCGATCTTCAGCGTGTTGATGGGGAAGCGCTTGAGGTAGCTGAGCGAGGAGTACCCGGTACCGAAGTCGTCCACCGCGAGATCCAGCCCAAGCTCGTTGAGCTGGCGCAGCTTGTCGATGTTGGTCTTGGCGTCGGTCATGATGGCGCTTTCGGTCAGTTCGAGCTCCAGCCGCGCCGGGTCGATGCCCGAGGTGTCCAGGAAGTGGCGCACCCGCTCCACGAGGTTCGGCTGGTTGAACTGCAGCGGCGAGATGTTCACGCAGACCCGGAAGTCCACGAGGCCGAGCGTCTCCCAGTAGGTGCAGTGCCGGGCCACTTCGGCCAGCACCCATTCGCCCAGCTCGATGATCTGCCCGGTCCGCTCCGCAACGGGGATGAAGTCGCCCGGTGATATCAGACCGCGGATCGGGTGCTTCCAGCGCACCAGGGCCTCCAGGCTCACTACCCGCCCCGTCAGGGTGTCCACCTGTGGCTGGTAGCGAAGTTCCAGCTGACCCTCGCGCATGGCCTCGCGCAGGTCCTCTTCGAGCTTCAGTTGCTCGACGGACCGCGCATTCATCTCTTCGTTGTAGAAGCGGAAGCAGGCGCGGCCGTCGGCCTTTGCCGCGTACATGGCGGTATCGGCGTTGCGCACCAGGCTGTCGGCGTCGAGGCCATCCTGGGGATACATGGCGATGCCGATGCTCGGTGTCACCACCGGGTTGTGGGAATGCAGGGAGATCGGCTCCGACAGGGTCTTGATGACGCGCTGCGCGACACCCTCGACATCGCGCATGTCGCGCACGTCGGAGAGCACCACGGTGAACTCGTCCCCGCCCAGGCGGGCGATCTCCGTATTGCGGTCGCGGGGGTCCACGTCGTCCGCATTGCTGTCGGAAAAATAGTTGATGGCATCGTCTTCACGCAGTTCCCCGGCCAGGCGCTTGGCGATTTCGACCAGCAGCCGGTCCCCGCGGCCATGGCCGATGGAGTCGTTGATGCGCTTGAAGTTGTCGAGGTCGATGAAGAGGAGCGCGGCACTGTGGTTCAGTCGCTGTGCCCGCTTGAGAATCCGCGTCAGCTGCTCGTTGAAGCTGCGCCGGTTGGGCAGGTTCGTGAGCGGATCGTAGTAGGCGAGGTAGCGCAGCCGGTCTTCCTGGCGCTTCAGGCTGTTGAAGGCATTGCTCGCCCGCAGCATGTACTGAACGTCGCGGCCCAGGAGCGACCAGTTGACCGGCTTGGTCTTGTACTGCGTGGCGCCCGCCTCGAAGCCGTCGTCGATGGACTTCCGATCATCGGAGCCGGTGACGATCATGATGGGGATATTCTCCCCCTGGGGCATCGCGCGGATACGCCGGCACACTTCCAGGCCCGAGAGCCCCGGCATCTCGACGTCGAGGAAGATCAGGTCGGGCCGCTCGCGGAGGAAGGCTTCCAGCGCTTGCTGGCCGTCGGCGGCCTCGACAACGGTCATGCCCTCGGCCTCGAGGCACTGGCGGGTCAGCAGGCGCACGTTCATGTCGTCATCACTGACGAGAATCTTGGCCTTCGGCTGCACCGTGGCCGGTGTCACTTTCGCTTGCGGCTGCGAGGTCATGTCGTGCGCGTGTGACAGACGTTCCGGGGAGGCTATCACCGATGGCCGCCGTTGCCTAGCGCAGGGCCGGGCGCAGGCCGGCGGGGCCATGGGGAAGCGTGTCGCGTGTGTGATAAAATAGGGGGTTCCACTGAACGACTGGCATGCCCCTCATGAGCCTTGCATCCGATAAGCTGGAAGCGATCCGCCTCCAGGTGCAGCAGCATCTCGACCGTGCCGAGGCCGAGGAGTTGACCCCCGAGGAAGAGGCGGGCCTCATCGACCGCATCAAGGCCGACCTGGCGCGGCACAACGCGGTGATAGTCGCTCACTATTACACGTCACCCAAGATCCAGGCCCTGGCCGAGGAGACCGGCGGTTGCGTGTCCGATTCGCTGGAGATGGCCCGCTTCGGCCACGACCACCCCGCGAGCACACTCGTGGTCTGCGGGGTCCGCTTCATGGGCGAGACCGCCAAGATTCTCACGCCGGACAAGCGGGTGCTCATGCCCACGCTGGAAGCGACCTGTTCCCTCGATCTCGGCTGCCCGGCGGATGAGTTTTCGGCCTTCTGCGACGCCCACCCGGACCGCGAAGTGGTCGTCTACGCCAACACCTCCGCTGCCGTGAAGGCCCGCGCGGACTGGGTCGTCACCTCCAGCATCGCCCTCAACGTCGCCGAGCACCTCGCCGATGAGGGGAAGAAGATCCTCTGGGCGCCGGACAAGCATCTCGGCGACTACGTGCGGCGGGAGACCGGCGCCGACATCCTCATGTGGGATGGCGCCTGCATCGTGCACGAAGAGTTCAAGGCCCGGGGCCTGGCGGACCTCAAGAAGGTCTACCCGGATGCGGCCGTGCTGGTGCACCCGGAGTCGCCGGCGGCGGTCGTGGAGATGGCCGACCGCGTCGGTTCCACCACGCAGATCATCAACGCCGCCACCGAAATGCCCAACGAGCGCTTCATCGTGGCGACGGACCAGGGCATTTTCTACAAGCTCCAGCAGAAGGCCCCGGAAAAGGAATTCATCATCGCGCCGACGGCCGGCAAGGGCGCCACCTGCCGCAGCTGTGCGCACTGCCCATGGATGGCCATGAACGAGCTTGCCAACCTGGCCACGGTCTTCGAGCGGGACGACAACGAGATCCACGTGGACCCGGTCATCGGCGAGCGCGCCATGCGTCCCCTGCGGCGTATGCTCGACTTTTCCGCGGCGCTACGCCGGTCCGGGGACTGACGGCTCCGGGGCGCGCCCTAGGACTCCAACTGCTCCTTCATCTCGACTACATCCTTGAGGCGCTCGTTGAGGCGGGCGCTGGTGGTGTAGTCGGACTTCACGCTGCGCAGGGCGTACCGCAGCTGCTTCTCGGCCTCGTCGAGCACCCCGTTGAGGATGAAGTACTCGGCCCGGGACTGGTGCAGGCCGACGATGTTGCCGGCCAGCCCCTGGACCTCCGCCAGCAGGTACCACAGGTAGGGGTCGTCGGGGCGCTGCTTGCTCTGTTCCGCGAGCACCTGCTCCGCGATATGGGGCTGCTCGTTCTTTAGCAGGGCCCGGGCATAGGTCATGACCAGCGGGTGGTTGCCCGGCGACAGCAGCAGCCGCTCCGAGAGCTTCTTGACCGCCTTCTCCGGCTGGTTGCGGGCGAGATCGATTTCTGCGTCGGCCAGGAGGTATTCCAGCCGCTCGCGGTCCGCCGCCCAGATCGTGTCGAGTTCCAGGGCGGCCTCGTCAGTGCGCCCGGCCTCGGTCAGGGCGAGCACGAGGCCGTAGCGCGCGGCGGTCTGCGAGCGCGGTGAGCCGTCGAGCTCGCTGCGGAACTTGCGGATGGCTTCTTCCGGGGTCTCCGCCAGCTGGTTGATGACCCGGGCCCGCATCAGCTGGTAGGTAAGATCCGTGGTCCGGATCTGCTTCGGGTACTGGCGGGCGCGGTTGCGGGTGTCGGCGATGCGGCTCTCCGACAGCGGGTGCGTGCGCAGGAACTCCGGAATCCGGTTGCCTGTCGCGTACCGTGACGCCTGCAGCATGCGCTCGAACATCGCCGGCGCCGCGTGTGGGTCCATGCCGGCGGCGACGAGGGTCTGCATCCCCACCCGGTCTGCCTCGGCCTCGTTGCCGCGGCTGTAGCGCAGCGCGGAGTCCTGCGCGGCGGCCTGGGCGGCGCTGAGCGCAGCGAGCCCCGCGTCGCCCCCGGCGGCGGCCATCAGCACGAAGCTGGCGAGCATGGTCGCCAGGGTCAGCGGTTGCTGTTTCTTCGCGAATTCCACGCGCCGGGAGAAGTGCCGCTGGCTCAGGTGGGCGATCTCGTGGGCGAGTACGGTGGCCAGCTCGTCCTCGCTCTGGGCGTAGAGAAGCAGGCCGTTGTGCACCCCGATGACCCCGCCGGGTACGGCAAAGGCATTGATCGTGGGGTTGTCCACGATCACGAGGTCGACCCGCCGGTCCTTTAGCTGGCTGTGGTTCACTAGCCGGAAAACCAGGCCTTCCAGGTAATCGAAGAGCAGGGGGTCGTTCACCGTCGGTACCTGCCCGCGGAAGATCCGCAGCCAGGCCCGGCCCAGCTGGTACTCGTACTCTGCAGAAAAAAGGCTGGTGCTCGACTCGCCCAGGTTGGGCAGCTTCAGGTCCTCGACGGCGGCCACGGGCACGGCCGCGAGCACCAGCGCGAGCAGGGCTGCAGTCATTGCTTGGCGGGGGCGGCGGGGCATGAAGATCAACCTGGTGTCCGGGCGCCCATGGTCTGCTCGGGCGGCTTGACGTATTCTACGCGACCGGGCCCGTTCCGTATCGGTGATCGGGCCCGCGCGCAGAGTTAGGCGACCGCCGTGGGCAAAAGTTCACCGCGGCGACCGGAGGACACCACCCCATGCTCGAGACCGCCGACAGCGAGGTTGACGCCCGCGGCCTGCGTTGCCCCATGCCGCTGCTGAAGGCCAAGCGCGCCCTGAATGCCCTCGCTCCGGGGCAGGCGCTGGCGGTGCTCGCGACGGACAGCGGCTCGGTGCGGGACTTCGCGGTGTTCTGCGAACAGAGCGGTCACGAGCTCCTCTTCAGCGACGAGCGCGACGGCGTCTACCGCTACCTCCTGCGCAAGGTATGACGCGCGCGCTGCGCCCGGGCAGCGACGGGTGACCTACCGCCCGGAAATCGACGGCCTTCGCGCCGTCGCCGTCATGGCGGTCGTGCTCTTTCACCTCGGTATCGAGCCGCTCGCCGGCGGCTTTGTCGGGGTCGACGTGTTCTTCGTGATCTCGGGCTACCTGATCACCCAGCTCATCCTGGCCCGCGTTGCCCGGGGTGATTTCTCCCTCGCCGGCTTCTACCTGCGGCGCATCCGGCGGCTCCTGCCGCCGCTCCTGGCCACGGTGGCGGCGACCTTTGCCGCTGCGGCCCTGCTCTTGAACCCCTATGACTTCGGACCCTTTGCGCGCTCCGCGCTGGCCGCCATGGTCAGTGTGTCCAATATCGTCTTCTACGCCGAGGCCGGGTACTGGGACGCAGACTCGGAGTTGAAGCCGCTGCTGCATACCTGGTCCCTCGGCGTCGAGGAGCAGTTCTACCTGGCCTGGCCGGCGCTGCTGCTCCTGCTCTGGCGCTTGCGCGGGCGCCTGCCGCTCGGTGCATCGCTGGGCGGGCTTGCCGTCGCGAGCGCCGCGGTGACCGTCTGGTACACGGGTGTCGATGCCTCAGCGGCGTTCTTCCTGTCGCCGTTCCGGGTCTTCCAGTTTGCGACCGGCGCCGCGCTGCCGTTCCTGCTCGCTTCCGGTCCGGCAGGGCGCCTGGGTGCCCGGGAGGCGGTGGCGCGCGGGGCCCTGGCGCTGGGGCTCATTCTGGTGCTGGCGAGTGTCCTTGGCCTCGACGGTGACACGCTCTACCCCGGGTGGGCGGCGCTGGTGCCGACGCTCGGGACCGCGCTGGCGCTCCTCGGCACCGCCGCGCAGGGGGCGGGCGGCCCGCTCTTCCGCGCCCTGCGTCACCCGCTGTCCACCTGGCTGGGCAAGGTGTCCTACGCGCTGTACCTCGTGCACTGGCCGGTGGTGGCGCTCTACCGCTATCACACGGGCAGAGCGCTCGCCCCGCTTGAGCAGCTGGTTCTCGGCGCCGTCATGCTGCTGCTGGCCTGGCTCCTGCACGCCGGCGTCGAGCGGCGCTTCTACTCGCGCGCGGGCGATCCGGGCCCCGCCGCGCGGCTGCCGGACGGCCGCTTCGCCCTCGTCGTCGCCGGCCTGGTCGCCGTGCTGGCGGCCCCGGCGCTGCACGCCTGGCTGGGCGATGGCTGGGGCTGGCGCTACCCGCGGCAGCAGCTCTCCGCCGCGGCGATCGAGGCGGGTGAGCAGCGACGCTTCCTCGATAGCCGCAGTGCCTGCAACCTGCGCCTGGGTACGGACGGGGCCTGCGCCGGTGCGGCGATCCAGGTGCTCGTGCTCGGGAATTCGCACGAGGTGGACGGCTACAACTTCCTCCGGGCCATCTATGAAAACGACCCGGAGGTCGCCCTGGTGCTGTTTGGCGGTACGGAGAAGTGCGGCCGGCTCCGGGTGGTGGCCGGCACGGTGCGCGCGCAGTACCCCGCCTGCACGGATCGCTTCGCAGCGTTGATGACGCCCGAGGTGGCGCAGCGCTTTCACGTGGTTGCGGTCTCGGCCTCGAACCGGGCGTTCTCGCGGATTGCGGAGCCCTTCCTCGTCGCGACGCGGGCACTGCGGGCGTACAACCCGTCGCTGCGCGTGATGACCTTCGGCAGTTACATGAAGACCCGCGTGCCCTGTGCCCGCCTTATCAACGAGACCGGGGTCAGCGCCGCCTGCGGCCGGCCGGAAAACCTGGACTACTTCGAGGCAGACCCGGCCAGCGACCGGCTCTTCGAGCCGTTCATGGCGATCACGGACCTGTACATCGACCGCGTCGACCTGCTCTGCAGCGAGCGGCGCCCCGAGCGCTGCCGGACGGAAACCCCGGACGGTGTGCCGGCGTTCTACGACAAGCACCACCACTCCCGCGCCTTCGCCCGCTACACCGGCGAGCGCTTTGCCGAGGTCCACCCGGACCCGGTCCGCGAACTGCTTGGGGCGGGCGCGCCGGGCGCGCGCTGAGCCGCCGCGTGCCGCCGGCGTATACATCCCACCGCGCGCTCGGGCATCATAAACGGGTTCGGCGGGGCGGCCCCGCGGCGTGCTGAGGGAGTCGACTTTCCCATGATGGAAGTCTTCAGGAAGTGGTACCGGCGCTACCTGCAGGAGGAGGAGTCCATACTGCTCCTTCTCCTGCTGCTCGTCGGCACGGTGCTGCTCGTCACCATCGGCGACATCATGGCGCCGGTGCTCGCCGCCGTCGTCCTCGCCTACCTCGTGCAGGGCGTTGCGAACGTGCTGCAGCGCACCGGCCTGCCGCAGTGGCTGGGGTTCACCCTGGCCTTCATTATTTTCATCGGCGCTTTCTTCGGCGTGATTCTCGGCCTGCTGCCGCTGGTCTGGCGCCAGCTCGTGGCCCTTGCTGGCGAAGTGCCGCGCATGCTCGAGCAGGGGCGCCAGCTGCTGGCGGTGCTGCCCGCCCAGTACCCGGAGCTGTTCAGCCAGGAGCAGCTCAACCAGGTGGTGGCCGCGGCGCAGGTCGAGGTCGCCGGCTTCGGCCAGCGGCTGGTAACCCGCACCCTGGCCGGCATTCCCGGCTTTCTGACCGTAACGGTCTACCTGGTACTCATCCCGATCATGGTTTTCTTCCTGCTCAAGGACCGGCAGCAGATCACCAACTGGCTGACCAGTTTCCTGCCCCGGCGGCGCCCGCTGCTCACCCGGATCTGGGCGGAGATGAACGTCCAGTTCTCGAACTATGCCCGTGGCAAGATGGTGGAGATCATCATCGTCGGCGCCGCCAGCTACGTCGCCTTCACCTGGCTCGGGCTCAACTACGCGGCCCTGCTCGCGCTGCTGGTGGGGCTGTCCGTGATCATCCCCTACATCGGCGCCTTCCTGATCACCATCCCGATCCTCATGGTCGCGTTCTTCCAGTGGGGCCTGGGCGGGGAATTCTACGTGGTGATGGGTGTCTATATCGTCATCCAGATCCTCGATGGCAATGTGCTGGTTCCGCTGCTGTTTTCCGAGGCGGTCAACCTGCACCCCGTGGCCATCATCATCGCCGTGCTGTTCTTCGGTGGTATCTGGGGCCTGTGGGGGGTCTTCTTCGCCATCCCCCTGGCCACGCTGATCAAGGCGGTCATCAACGCCTGGCCCACCCGGGAAGTGGAACCGGAAGCCGTACAAGGAGACTGATTCATGCCCCTGCGACCTGCGCCGCGTCTGCCGGCGCTCCCTGTCCTGCTGTTGTCGATGTTGCTTGCGGCCTGTGCCGCCAGCCCCGTCCGCGAGCACGTGGAGCCGGCACAAAGCCCGGCCGATGACTATGCCTATCGCCTGGTCACGCTGGAGAACGGGCTGCAGGCGCTGCTCATCTCGGACCCGGATACGCAGAAGGCCGCGGCATCCCTGGACGTGATGGTCGGCAGCGGCGACAACCCGCCGGGGCGCGGGGGGCTGGCCCATTTCCTAGAGCACATGCTTTTCCTCGGCACCGACAAGTACCCGGACGCCGCCGAGTACGAGCAGTACATCACGGAGCACGGCGGTTCCCGCAACGCCTACACGAGCTTCGAGCACACCAACTACTTCTTCGACATCAACGCGCCTTTCCTCGAAGAGGGCCTGGACCGCTTCGCCCAGTTCTTCATTGCGCCGCGCTTCGACGCGGTCTACGTGGACCGCGAGAAGAACGCCGTGCAGGCCGAGTACCAGATGGGGCTGAAGAGCGACCCGCGGCGCGGCCTCGACGTGCTGCAGGCGGTCATGAACCCTGCCCACCCCTACAGCCAGTTCTCCGTCGGCAGCCTCGAGTCGCTGGCGGACCGCCCCGGCGCGCCGGTGCGGGACGATCTTCTCGCCTTCTACCGCAAGCACTACTCCGCCAACGCCATGCGCCTGGTAGTGCTCGGTGCCGAGCCCCTCGACGAGCTCGAGGCGCTGGTGGCGCCGCTGTTTGCGCAGGTGCCCAACCACGACTACGAGCCGGAGCCGCTGGACGCGCCGCTCTTCGAGCCGGCATCCCTGCCCATGAAGGTCACGGTAGAGCCGCAGGCGACGCTCCGGCAGCTGCAGGTCAACTTCCAGGTGCCGAACTACCGCGACGAGTACCGGGCCAAGCCCATGGCCTACCTCGGCAACCTGATCGGTCACGAGGGGGAGGGCAGCCTCCTGCTCGCCCTGAAGGATGAGGGCCTGGCGGAGGGCCTCGCGGCCGGAGAGGGGTTGTCCTGGCGCGGCGGCTCCCTGTTCAGCGTCACCGTCTCCCTCACCGAGCGCGGTGTCGAGGAGCACGAGCGCGTGCTGGCGCTGCTGTTCAGCTACCTCGACATGCTTCGCGAGGAGGGGCCGCAGCGCTGGCTCTACGAAGAGCAGTCGGAACTGGCGGCCATCGACTTCCGTTTCCGGGAGCACGGCGAACCGATCGGCTACGTCAGCGCCCTGGCCAGCGGCATGCATGATTACGCCCCCGAGGATGTCCTTCGGGGCCCGTACCTCATGGAGCGCTTCGCGCCGGGCCTCATCGCGGAGGCCCTGGAGGGCATGCGGCCGGCGCTGGCGCAGGTCGTGCTGACTGCGCCCGGCGTGCCGGTGGATCGCGAGTCGCCCTACTACGAAGTGCCCTACGCCGTGGAGCAGGGTCCGGCGCTCGCGTCCCGCTGGGCTCCGGCGGCGACGGAGAGCCTGCATCTGCCCGCGCCGAACGCCTTCATTGCCGAGGACCTCTCGCTGGTGCCGCTGTCGGCGGACAATCCCGAGACGCCGACGATTGCCCTGGACACCTCGCGCACGCGCATCTGGTTCCGCCAGGCCGAGGCGTTCCGCGTACCCCGCGGGGCGATGTACGTGAATTTCCGTTCCCCGCTCGCGGTCGGTGATGCCCGCGATGTCGCGGCGGCCCTGCTCTACACCAACCTTCTTACGGATGCGGTCAACCCGTTCACCTACCCGGCCCGGCTCGCGGGGCTCGACTTCAGCCTCTATAAACACGCCCGCGGCGTGAGCCTGCGCATCAGTGGCTACAACGACAAGCAGCAGGTGCTGCTGGAGCGGCTGCTCGACACCCTCGAGGCCCCGTCCTTCGATCCGTCCCGCTTCGAGAACATCCGCGCCGACCTGGTCCGGGGCCTGGAGAATGCGGTCGCCAAGCGCCCGTCGTCGCAGGTGATCGATGACCTGCGCGAGGCGCTGCTCTACGGCGACTATGGCGAGGAAGCGCTGATCGAGGCGCTGCAGGGGCTCGACCTCGCCGCCATCGAAGCCTATGCCCGCGCCTTCTGGGACAGCGCGAGCGCGGAGGCCCTGCTCTACGGCAACTATCCGCAGTCGGCGGTGGGCGACCTCGCCGGGGCCCTGGGCACGCTGCTGCCGGAAGGGGATGCCCCGGCGATGCCGCCGCTCGAGGTCCTGCGCCTCGCTGCCGGCGAGACCCTGCAGTTCGTGACCGACGTGCCGCACGACGACGCGGTGGTGACCTGGTACCTGCAGGGTGGCGGCGACAGCTGGCGCGACCGCGCCGGCACCGCGCTGGCCGCGCAGGTGATGAAGTCCGGGTTCTTCCAGCAGCTGCGGACGGAGCAGCAGCTCGGCTACGTGGTCAGCGCCTTTGCCTGGCCGCAGTTCGACATCCCGGGTCTCGTGCTGCTGGTGCAGTCCCCGAGCCACGATGCCGCGCACGTCACGGCGGCCATGGACAGCTTCCTCGACGAGGTGCTGCCGTCCCTGGACGACCCGCGCTTCCAGCGCCACCGGGAAGCCCTGGTGGCGGAGATCGAGGAGCCCGACAAGAACCTGTTCGAGCGCGCGGAGTTCTACTGGCAGTCCATCGCCAAGCGCCAGTACGCCTTTGACGGGCGCCGGCAGCTGGCCGCGGCAGTCAACGACTTCGACCGGGACGAGTGGGCGGCCTACTTCCGCGAGGTCTTCCGGGAGGAGGCGCGTTCGCTGCAGGTGATCGCCCCCGGCGCCAGCGGGATCGTCCCCGATACCGCCGGCCGGCGGGTCGACAGCGCGACGGCGATCAAGGCGGGGCACGCGACCTGGGTGGTCGACTAAGCGCTTTAGTTCTAATTGGGAATTGTTATTTCCTTCAGGCGCACGTTTCCTGTAGCATGACAACCACTTTGTGGCGCGCGGGTCTGAGTCCGCGCCCTCGGGTCGCTATTGCGCACCTAAAAAGGTTCTTTTTAGGAACCTATAAATGTTGCAACGAGCGCCTGCAACGATTGTCAGTGCAACGCCAGGAGCCTCCCCGACCATGATCGATGACATTGACCCCGTCGAAACCCGCGAATGGATAGACAGCTTCGACGAGGTGGTGAAGTACCGGGGGGAGGAGCGCGCCACCTACCTCATCAACGAGCTGTCCAAGCGGGCGATGGCCGATGGCATCCCGCTGCCGACGGCCATTACCACGCCTTTCCGCAACACCATCGCGCCGGCCGATCAGAAGCAGATGCCGGGGGACCTGTTCATGGAGCGCCGGATCCGCTCCCTCGTGCGCTGGAATGCGCTGGCCATGGTCATGCGGGCCAACGACAACGACGAGGGGCTCGGGGGCCACATCTCCAGCTTCTCTTCCAGCGCGACGCTCTACGATGTCGGTTGCAACTACTTCTTCCGCGGTGCCGACGGTGACCACCCGGGCGACCTCGTGTTCTACCAGGGCCACAGCGCCCCCGGCATGTACGCCCGCTCCTACCTCGAAGGGCGGCTGACCGAGGAGCAGCTCGACAATTTCCGCCGGGAGGTCGACGGCCACGGCCTGTCTTCCTATCCCCACCCCTGGCTCATGCCCGATTACTGGCAGTTCCCCACGGTCTCCATGGGCCTCGGCCCGATCCAGGCGATCTACCAGGCGCGGCTGCTCAAGTACCAGCAGGACCGGGGCCTCCTGGACCACGCTGACCGCAACGTCTGGTGCTACCTCGGTGACGGCGAGTGCGATGAGCCCGAGTCCCTGGGCGCCATCTCCCTGGCGGGGCGCGAGCGCCTGGGCAACCTCATTTTCGTCGTCAACTGCAACCTGCAGCGCCTCGACGGGCCGGTGCGCGGCAACGGCAAGATCATCCAGGAGCTGGAGGGTGTCTTCCGCGGTGCCGGCTGGGACGTGGTCAAGGTCGTCTGGGGCCGCAAGTGGGACCCGCTGCTGGAGCGGGACGAGACCGGCCTTCTGCAAAAGCGCATGGACGAGGTCTGCGACGGCGAGCTGCAGAACTACAAGTACAACGGCGGTGCCTATACCCGCGAGCACTTCTTCGGTAAATACCCGGAGCTGCTGGAGCTGGTCAAGGATCTATCCGACAAGGAGATCATGTACCTGAACCGGGGTGGCCACGACCCGTACAAGATCTACGCCGCCTACGCGCACGCCGTCGCCCAGCAGGAAAAGCCCACGGTGATCCTGGCGATGACCGTGAAGGGCTACGGCACCGGCGAGGCTGGCGAGGCGAACAACGAGACCCACTCGCTGAAAAAGCTGGACCTCGACGGCCTGAAGGCCTTCCGGGACCGGTTCGGCATACCCATCAGCGACAGCGAGCTGGCCAATGTCCCCTACTACCGGCCGGCGCCGGACAGCCCGGAGATGCGCTACATGCTCGAGCGCCGCGAGGCCCTCGGCGGTTTCGTGCCGGCGCGCCGCCGCGGTGAGCGGGCCCTGGACGTGCCGGACCTCGATGCCTTCAAGTCCCAGCTGAAGGGCAGCGGCGAGCGCAGCATCTCCACCACCATGGCCTTCGTGCGCATTCTTTCCTCCCTCGCCAAGGACAAGGCCCTCGGTGAGCGCGTGGTGCCGATCGTGCCCGACGAGGCCCGTACCTTCGGCATGGAGGGCATGTTCCGGCAGCTCGGGATCTACTCCTCGGTCGGCCAGCGCTACACGCCCCACGATGCGGGCCAGATCATGTTCTACAAGGAGGACATCAAGGGCCAGATCCTCGAGGAGGGCATCAACGAGGCCGGCGCCTTCTCTTCCTGGCTCGCGGCGGCCACGTCCTACAGCACCAGCGACTACCCGATGGTGCCGTTCTACGTGTTCTATTCCATGTTCGGCTTCCAGCGCATCGGCGACCTGGCCTGGGCGGCCGGCGACAGCCAGGCGCGGGGCTTCCTCATCGGGGCCACCTCGGGCCGCACGACGCTGAACGGCGAGGGCCTGCAGCACCAGGACGGGCACAGTCACCTGCAGGCGCAGACCATCCCCAACTGCGTGAGCTACGACCCTACCTACAGTTACGAGCTCGCGGTGATCATCCAGGATGGCCTCCGGCGCATGTATCTCGAGCGGGAGAACCGCTTCTACTACATCACCACCATGAACGAGAACTACCCGCACCCGGAGATGCCGGCCGGCGCGGAAGAGGGCATCATCCGCGGCATGTACCGCCTGCGCCGCTCCCCGCGGGAGGAGGGCCCGCGGGTCCAGCTCATGGGGGCGGGCGCGATCCTGCGGGAAGTCGAGGCGGCGGCCGAACTGCTCGCCAGCAACTACGGTGTGGCCGCCGATATCTGGAGCGTCACCAGCGTCAACGAGCTGGCCCGCGACGGGCGTGCCTGCCATCGGTGGAACCGGCTGAACCCGGAGCAGGAGCCGCGCGTGCCCTACCTCGCGCAGCTGCTCGAGGGGGCTGACGGGCCGGCGATCCTGGCGACCGATTACATCACGCCCTACGGTGAGCAGCTGCGCGCCTACATGCCCCGCCCCTACACGGTGCTCGGCACCGACGGCTTCGGCCGCAGCGACACGCGGGCGAAGTTGCGGCAGTTCTTCGAGGTGAGCCGGGAGTTCATTGCCTTCGCGGCCCTGGGCGCGCTCGCTGCGGAAGGCGCGATCGAGCCCGCGAAGGTCGCCGAGGCACGCCGCGACCTGGGCATCGACCCGGACAAGATCGACCCCATGCTGGCCTGAGGGCCGGCCAGAACCAGGAGCGTCAGGTGGCGAAAGAACAGGTACTCGTTCCCGATATCGGCGGCGCCGAGGCGGCGGAGGTCGTGGAACTGCTGGTAGGGCCCGGTGACAGCATCGAGGTCGAGCAGGGGCTCATTGTCCTGGAGTCCGACAAGGCCTCCATGGAGATCCCGTCGACAGTAGCAGGCACCCTGGCGGAGCTGCTGGTCAAGGAGGGCGATCAGCTGGCCGAGGGTGACGCGATAGCCTGGGTCGAGACCGACAGCGCAGGGGATAGCGACGCCGGCGAAGCTGAGAGCGGCGAAGGCGAAGACGGCGGGGGCGCCGATGACGGCGGCAGCGCCGCGCCGCGCTTCTGCGCGTCCTGGAGCAGGTACCCCGTCACGAGGATGTAGGACGCCGTGGCC